>DAOMOV010000158.1:0-4708 GCA_035444505.1 Terrimesophilobacter sp. | reverse complement strand
GCACCTCTCGACCGGCGGTACTCAATGACCGCCCAGACCCTCGACGGACGGAAAACCGCGGCCAGCATCAAGGCGGAACTCAAAGAACGAGTCGCCGCCCTGCGCGCACGCGGGGTGACACCCGGCCTCGGCACCGTACTCGTCGGCGACGATGCCGCATCCCGCCAGTATGTCGCCGGCAAGCACCGCGACTGCGCCGAGGTCGGCATCGAATCGATCCGCCGGGACCTGCCCGCCGACACCACCCAAACCGAACTCGAAGCGGTCATCGACGAGCTCAACGCCGACACCAGCGTCACCGGTTACATCGTGCAGCTTCCGCTGCCTGAGCACATCGACACCGACGCCATCCTCGAACGCATCGACCCGCTCAAAGACGCCGACGGGCTGCATCCCACCAACCTCGGTCGACTCCTGCTCAACGTCTCGCGACCCATCGAAACACCCCTGCCGTGCACCCCCCTCGGCATCATCGAACTCGTCGAACGCCACGGCCTCTCCTGGCAGGGACGCAACGTCGTCGTCATCGGACGCGGAGTCACCGTCGGCAGAGCACTCGGACCGCTGCTCACCCGACGCGAGCACAACGCCACCGTCACCCTCACCCACACGGGAACCACCGACCTCAGCGAGCACCTCCGCCGTGCCGACGTCATCATCGCCGCCGCCGGCGTTCCGGGAGTCGTCACCGCAGCCGACGTCTCGCCAGGTGCGATCGTGCTCGATGTCGGAGTGAGCCGCATCGCCGAACCCGAAACGGGCGCGAGCCGAATCGCCGGAGACGTCGCGCCCGAGGTCGCTCAGGTGGCAGCCTGGCTCTCACCCAATCCCGGAGGGGTAGGGCCTATGACACGGGCAATGCTGTTGAACAACGTGGTGAGTATCGCCGAGCGCTGAGTCACCGACCGTCGAGGGCTAACCCTCGTGATCATGGTCCTCAAGGTAACCGATGCCGCACGCGGTCGGACCATCGGCGCGTGAGACATCCCACCCCGGCACCTGCTCCACACCCGAGGCCGAGCCCAGCTCGGTGATGACCTTCACGCACGACTCCACCGTGGATTTCGCATCGGCCAGCAACTGGAATCCGTAGCTGCCGAACTGCCACTGGCGGAGATCCGGGGACGAGCTGCCAGTCTCGAACGACGAGATTCCGTAGGCATCATTCGAGAGCACCCACGTCGCCCCCATGTAGCAGTCGGTCTCACCACCGGCGGTGACGACGGCATCGGTGAATGCCGCCCGGGGGAAGAAGTGGTTCCCGAAGTAGAGCTGGATGGGTGACTCGAACTGGTGGTCGGGGGAATCGCTCTCGAAATCCACACGCATGAGGGTGGCCCCGTTCGCGGCCAAGTAGCTCTCGTCGATCGGGGTCACCCCGGTGCCCGCGGCGCAGCGCGTGAGAAACTCGTCAGCGAGGTCAGAGATCACCGGGTCATCCCACACGTGCGGCTCGTGGGCAACAAGCGAGACCTCGATCGCCGTACCGTCCGCGGCACGAACCGTCGCCGTGATCGTGAACAGCACGTCAGCCGCCGGCGCAGGCTTAGTCGGACTCTCCGAGGGCTCAGCGGTGGGAGCCGTCGGCGACTCGGAAGGCTCGACGTTCCCCGGCGACTCTGGCGCGCATCCGCTCAAGAGCAGAGTGCCGACCATCACCGCCCCCAGAATCACCCGCCGGGTGACCGCCGATTCGACCGATATGCCGAAACGCGCATGGGCTCGAGAACCCGGGGTCATGGAGATTGCCTCTCTGAACGAATAGGTCTGAACGAACGGTGGGACGCCTGCGGTGCAGGGTCCGATGTGGCGAGAGTATCAGCGGCCACGGACGCCAGTGAGTCCGCGCCACCATTCGATAGCAAGACGTGATAACGGCCCCGGTTAGACTCATTCGGTGGCTCTCGAGCGAACGGATGCGCAGCTGAGGCGGTGGCGCCGCTACCTCGCGGCCGAGCGTGCTGAAGGGGCCGTGTATCGCGACCTCGCCTCCCGCCGCACGGGCGAAGAGCGCGAGATTCTGCTTGCGCTGGCGGCCGCGGAGCGCCGTCACGAGCAGCACTGGTTGGACCTGCTTGGCGACGACGTCGGCAAACCTGCCCGGGTCGACCTGCGTTCCCGCATGCTCGGTTGGGCGGCCCGTCGCTTCGGCTCTGTGTTCGTACTCGCCCTGGCGCAGCGTGCGGAGGCGCGGTCACCGTACGAGACCGACGAAGACGCGACGGCGTCGATGGCTGCCGATGAGCGCGTGCACGAAGAGGTCGTGAGGGGGCTCGCTGCCAGGGGACGCAACCAGATCTCGGGCACCTTCCGGGCGGCCGTGTTCGGCGCGAACGACGGGCTCGTCAGCAACCTCGCTCTCGTGCTTGGCGTAGGGGCGACGGGTGTCTCGAACCAGTTCGTGCTCGTGACCGGAATCGCTGGCCTCCTCGCCGGCGCGCTTTCTATGGGCGCTGGGGAATATGTTTCGGTCAGTTCACAGCGCGAGCTGCTCGACGCGTCCCACCCGCGACCGCAGCGCGGCCACGCAGTCGCAGCTCTTGACGTCGACGCGAACGAACTCGCGCTTGTGTATCGTGCTCGCGGCATGCAACCCGCTGCGGCGGATGCCTACGCGCGGGAAATGCTGCGGGGGGTCGACGAGTCTCCGGACACACCCGCCGACCGGCCCAGCGACGTGGTCGGCACCGGCATGCGCGCCGCGCTCGCGAGTTTTCTCTTCTTCGCGAGTGGCGCGGTCATTCCCGTCATCCCGTACCTGTTCGGGCTGAGCGGCTGGGTCGCGATCATCGTGTCGGCGGCCCTCGTCGGGGTTGCCCTTGTCGTCACGGGCGCCATCGTCGGCATCCTCTCGGGCGCCTCTCCGCTGAGCCGTGCGTTGCGGCAGTTGGCGATCGGTTTCGGGGCCGCGGCCGTCACCGTCGCGCTTGGAGTGCTGGTCTCACCCTTGCTCTGATCGGTGGGCCGCTCAGTGGCGCGCGGCGATGAAGGGTTTTGCCGTGGTCGGGTGCGGGAACACGTCGACCGCCTGACCGTAGACGTGCTCGATGAGCTCGGCGGTGAGTATGTTCTCGGGCGCACCCGTGGCAACGGCGCGTCCCCGAGAGAGCAGGGTTACACGGTCGGCGTGGCTGAGAGCAGCATTGAGGTCGTGCAGCACGACCGCGACAGTGGTGCCGGCTCCGGCGAGGGCTGTCGTGAGGCGCATGACGTCTTCATGGTGTTTGAGGTCGAGGGCCGCTGTCGGTTCGTCGAGCAGCAGAATGTCTACGCGCTGGGCCAGAACTCGCGCGAGCGCCACCCGGGCGCGTTCCCCGCCCGAGAGTGACGAGACCGGTCGGGCGGCGAGATGCACGACCTCGGTCGCGGCCATCGCCTCGGCGACCGCCTCGTCGTCTTCGGCCTCAGCGACGGTTCCTGTCCAGGGTGCTCGCCCCATCCTGACCACCTGCTCGACAGTGAACGAGAACGCGACGGTGTTCTGCTGCAGCAGCACGCCGCGTTGCTGGGCGAGCACTCGGGGCCGGATGCTGCGCAGCGGTTCCCCGTCGAGGCAGATATCGCCGACATGCGGATGCGTGTCGCCCGCGAGAACACTGAACAGGGTCGACTTTCCTGCGCCGTTGGGTCCGACGAGGGCGTGCACTTCGCCTGCGTGGAGTTCGATCGCAACGTCGTCGAGTATAGGGTTCTCGGCCGTCCTGGGATGCACTGTGACACCGTGTGCGACAAGTCGCGGGCCGCGTGTGGAGTCGATCCGTGTCGTCACGCCCACCCCCCGGACTCGCGGCGCGTGCGCAGCAACAGCCAGAGGAAGAAGGGGCCGCCGACGAGGGCGGTGATCATGCCGATGGGCAGGTCAGCGAGGGGCACGGCGGTGCGGGCGACGAGGTCGGCGACGGCGATGAGCAGGGCGCCGCCGAGCGCGGAGGCGATGGCGAGGGGCAGGTGTGCGGGGCCGATGATCATGCGCATGAGGTGCGGGATGACGAGGCCGACGAATCCGATGATGCCGGCGAACGCGACAGCGGCGCAGACGAGGAGTGCGACGGTGACGATGACGAGCATCCGCAGTGCTTCGACGTGCACTCCGAGGTGCCTGGCGGTGCGCTCACCAAGGGCGAAGAGGTCGAGCTGGCGTGCGACGAGCAGTGAGATGACGATGCCGATCGCAACGAGGGGGGCGACGAGGGCAACGTTCTGCCACAGCGCGCCGTTGAGGGAGCCGAGCTGCCAGAAGATGATCTGCTCTCGCGTCGACGTGGTGCCGAGGAACGTCAGGAAGGCGAGCCCTGCACCGCCTATGGCGTTGATGGCGATGCCGGTGAGCAGGAGGGTGACGACCTCCGTGCGGCCACCGGCGCGGCTGATGAAGTAGACGGCGAGCACGGCGATGAGGCCGCCGAGGAACGCGAAGGCGGGCGTGGTCCACGCACCGAACGTGGCGAGGCCGAAGGTGAGGCTCGCGGCGGCACCGAGGGCGGCCCCCGACGACACCCCCACCACCCCCGCGTCGGCGAGCGGGTTGCCGAAGATCGCCTGCATGAGCACGCCCGAGACGGCGAGGGCTGCGCCGACGATGAGCCCCAGGGTGAGTCGGGGCAGGCGGATGCTGAGCAGCACCCCTGCATCCGTCGCCTGGGTCGGCGCCCAGGCGGTGTGCACGCCGAGAGCGTCGAGCAGGATGCCGACGATCTGGGTGGGGGAG
>DAOMOV010000157.1:0-4769 GCA_035444505.1 Terrimesophilobacter sp. | reverse complement strand
CTCAGCCGGAGCATCAGCAGACGCCTCCTCGGCGACCGCGTCGGCTGCTGGAGCCTCAGCGGTGGGCTCAGCGGCGGGTGCCTCGTCGGCAGGGGCTTCGGCTGCGGCATCCGCTGCCGTGGCCTCGGCGTCGTCAGCCTTCTCGGCCTTGTCGACCTTGTCTGCCTTCTCCGCCTTGTCGGCTTTCTCCGTCTTCTCCGCCTTGGGCTTCAGCACGGGCTTCTTCTTCTCGTCGACGACGAAGACTTCCTTCGCCTCGGCGGTCTTGACGGTGCTCTTGGCACCCTTCTCGCCCTTGAAGGTGCCCCAGTCGCCCGTGAGCTTCAGCAGCGCCAGCACCTGCTCGGTGGGCTGCGCGCCGACGCTGAGCCAGTACTGGGCACGGTCAGAGACGACCTCGATGAGCGAGGGCTCCTCCGTGGGGTGGTATTTGCCGATCTCTTCGATGACGCGGCCGTCGCGCTTGGTGCGCGAGTCTGCGACGACGATTCGGTAGTGCGGTGAGCGCTTCTTGCCGAGGCGCTTGAGTCGGATCTTGACAGACACAGTTCTCCGTAGGTGTAGTAGTGACGTGATTCGCTGGCCGTGAGCGTGGGGGCACACCCGGCCAGAAATTCTGGGGTGTCGCGGCACGACCGGTTAGAGGGTCGTTCGTGCGCGAACTCGACTACCTATTCTGGCAGATTTTGCGGCGAGCAGTGACCACGCGACCCCTGCTGCCGCCTATGGCCTCCGCACGACGAGGGTGACGCCGCCGGCGACGATGATGAGCAGCAGGATGCCGCCGGTCCACCACAGCCAGGTCAGGTCAAGGCCACCAGCATCCGAGGGCTCATCGGCACCCGGATCCGGGGTCGGTGACGGGGACGGGTTCGCCGGAGACGGGGTCGTCGGAGTCAGCCCCGCGGGCTCCTCCGCTGCGCCATCCGGTTCGGCCTCATCGCCCATGTCCCCCTCCACCGACTCACCGGCGCCGGACGGTGAGCCGGACGTCCCCGGCGTGCTCGGCGGATTCGTCGGCGGATTCGTCGGCGTCGTCGGCGGCACCGGGGGTGCGCAGTTCGTCGTCAAAGACCGATCGACCAGCACCGCATTGAAGCCCATGATCGTGCCCGAACCCATGCCGCTGGCCTCGAGGTAGCAGGTCTCGCCCGAGAAGTCGCCGTCGTCGATGGCGGTGAACAGGCCCGAGATCCGCAGCCACTCGTAGTCGGTGATCGGCAGCCACTGGCCGTCCTGGGAGAACCAGATGCGGTAGTCCCCCGGCGCCAGTGAGGGGAGGGTCAACAGGTCGAGCGGGTCGGTGAGGGGCGCAGACAAGAAGGTGGCGGCCTCGGAGGGGAACACGAACGCCGAGGAGGAGCCACCGTCGATGAGTGCGAGGGTCTCCACCTCGGTCCAGGTCGTCCCCGACTTGCGGTAAAGGTGTGCCACTCCACCGTCGAGCGGCGCAGAGTCGCCGGCATCCGCATCCCACTCCGCGACCTCGCCAACGATGAGCGTGGGGAACATGAGCAGTGCTATGTCGTAGGAGAAGGGGTCCACCCCGGGCGCGGCCACGTCGATGAGATCGCCATCCAGCGGATCGGTGCCCCAGAACGTCGGGAACCCGCTGTCGGCCCACGCAGCGATTCGATACCCCAGGGGGTCGGCGGGGTCGGCGGGCACCGGTGCCTTGACGTGGTAGCGACCGTTCGCATCGGTGAACGCGCAGAGGAACTCCTCGTCGTTCTCATCGATGAGCAGCACGCAGAGGCCGGGCTGGGGAACGCCGGCGGACCTGACCACGCCGGAGAGCACGCGGGCGTCGGGCAGGGTGACCTCCACGCCGGGCCGGTCGTCACCGGCATCCAGGTCGAAGCCGTCGACATCGCCGTCGTAGAGGTCGCGCAGCATGCCCTCGTCGCCGTCACCGACCGCCCAGTCGAGGTGAGGGTCGGTCGATGCCGTCTCGATGCCCACCACGTACTCGCCGTCGGCGGCGACGCCGGGCAGCACGAAGGCGCCACTGACCGGGTCGACCGGTGCCGTGAGAAGCCTCACCGGGTCACCCCAGCCGTCGTAGACGTAGAGCGAGGCGGTGGCCGCTCCGGTCACGTCGTCGATGTTGAGCACCGTGCCCGAGAGCGTGCCGTAGCTGCCGCCGGCATCCCACCACGGCGGGGTCGTGCACACGGTCGATGACGGATCGGCGTCGGCCTCGAGGTGGTACAAGGGCTCGGCGCCCGTCACGTCGAACTCGAGGTAGCACGCCGAGGCGGTGTCGCCGAGACCGGCCGGTTCGAGGCCGATCGTGCTGAAGGGGAACCAGGTCGTCTCGTCGACCGACTGCAGGCCGAGCCGGTACGTGCCCTGTGGCAGGTCGTCGAAGTCGAGCGAGTGCTCGTAGTACGTCCAGTCGAAGGGGATCGGGCTGTAGCTGCCGCCCTCTTCGCGATAGAGCAGACCGTTCACCGACAGCGGCTGGCGCACCCCGCCCGCGTCAGCGTAGACATCGACGAGAAGCTCGGCGACACGGTTCAGCTCGAAATCGATCCCGCTGTACCTGGGGGTGATCGGGGTGACGCTGAGGGGCGTGGCGCCGGCGAGTTCGGCGACGTGGTCGTAGTACTGATCCTCGAAGCCACTCGCCCAGGCCACGGCGACGTAGTCGTCGCCGAGCGGCACCTTGACCGTGTACTCCCCGTCGGAGTCGGTCGAGGCCGAGAACCCCCAGGAGTCGTCGCCGTCCGGGTGGACCCAGATCGAGGCATCCTCCAGCGGGTTGCTGTCGGCGTCGCTCACGGTGCCCGAGATGATGCCCGCGGCGACGAGAGCGGTCAGGCCCTCATCGGTCACGGAGTTGACGGCACCGAGCGCGTAGGTGTCGGCATCGCCCTGATCCCAGGGGCGATCGGTCGAGCCGCCCAGCCATGTCGTGAAGTAGGGAGCGCCGTCGTCGGCGATGAACTCGAGCGTGAACTCGGTGGAGTCGGTGTCCCAGTAGTGCCAGAGGGTGAACGAGCCGTCGACGGGGTCGACCGGGTAGGGCCAGGCGTTCAGCTGCAGCCAGGCGGATGAGTCCTCGTCCCAGCGGTACGCCCTGACCCCGACGCCTGCGGCGGCCGCGTCGAGCGGCACCGTGCCCGTGACCGCCGGGAACTGATCCACGACGAAGTCGCCCAGATCGCGCGGAATTCCCGCCTCGACGGTGAAGGGCATCTCATTGTGCAAGAACCGCGTGAAATCCCAGGTCTCGAGCGTGTAGTCGCCCGGCGCCAGAAGGAGAGGGTTGGTGGGGCTGCCATTGGTGAGGGTGACACCCTGGGTGGTGATGCCGTCGGCGTGCCGCACGATGACCTGCGAAGACACCGGGTTGTTCGCCGAGTCCACCACCCGGAACGTGACCGACTCCGCAGCGTAGGCCGCTGACGCCGGCACAAGGCCGAATGCGACGACACCGAGAGCAGCGAGCGCGGCCACCGCACGGCGGAACCGGGCGGTGGCCGGTGGTGCGGTGCTCGCTGTGGTCATCGGTGTCCCCTCGGTGTCCACTGGGCGTGCCCGTGGTGTCCCCACGGTGGGCGTGTTCGTGCAGGGCCGGTATTCCGGCTAGCTGAAAGTTAGCAGACAGCGCCCCCCGAGCACTAGCACATTCGAATAACAGTCGCCATTCTTATCGCTGCATAGCCGCCTGCTCCGGGTGTTTCCCGCTCAGGCGCCGTTGTGCTCGTCGCGCCAGCGCAGCCAGTCCTTGGTCGAGGTGAGGTCGTAGTCCGGCCCGCTCAGACCGATCGTGAACAGGCTCGCGCCCAGCGACACGAGCGCGTCCGCCTCCTTCGACGTGAACCGGCGCAGCTCGCACGACACCTCGATCTCGCTCGTGTCGCGACCCACGTCGTCGCCGTGCCGGGCGAGGACGCCCAGCTTGCGCTCCAGCGTCTCCGGGTCGCTGAAACTGTGCCAGATGTCCGCGTGCTCGGCGACGATGCGCAGCGTCTTCCGCTCCCCACCGCCGCCGATGAGGATCGGGATGTCGCGCGTCGGCGGCGGATTCAGCTTCGCCCAGCGGTCCTTAATGATGGGGAGGGCATCCGCCAACGCCTTGATGCGCGTGCCCGGGGTGCCGAACTCGTAGCCGTACTCCTCGTAGTCGCGCTCGAACCAGCCCGCACCCGTGCCGAAGATGAACCGGCCCTCGCCCGTGCCCTTCGCGCTGATGTGGTCGAGGGTGCGCGCCATGTCGGCCTGCAGGTTCGCGTTGCGGTAGCTGTTGCAGTTCACGAGCGCACCGAACTGCACCCGCGTCGTCTGCTCGGCGATCGCGCCGAGCATGGTCCACGACTCGAAGTGCTTGCCATCCGGTTCACCGCGCAGGGGAAAGAAGTGGTCCCAGTTGAAGACGACGTCGACACCGATGTCTTCGAGTTCGGCGACCGTGTCACGGATCTTCTCGTATGTGGCGTGCTGCGGCGCAACCTGCACACCGATGCGGATGGGGCGGGAGGAAGTCATCAGTCCACCCTAACCGTGTCGGGGCGCAGGTCTCGATACGCGACTACGTCGCTACTCGACCAACGGTTCTCTCGGTGATCGAGTAGGCGCGCCAGCGCCGTATCGAGATCGAACCTGCGACGGCACTCTTGGCCGCGCTGGGTCTCGATACGCGACTGCGTCGCTACTCGACCGGCGATGCTAGGCGCGGGCGAGACGGCCCAGCTCGGCGCCGTCGGCATCCAGGAGCACGAGGCTCGCACCGTCGAAACCGGCGCGCTTCGCTTGCGACACCC
>DAOMOV010000156.1:3444-4819 GCA_035444505.1 Terrimesophilobacter sp. | reverse complement strand
GTCGGGGGGCTCACTGCTGGTCTTCTCGGTCTCGGCCACCGCTCAAGTTTACGTGTGCACAGCTGTCGAGGCCCGGGCCCCAGCGACCGCTTGGTATGGCCTCTCGGGCGTGGTGAAGCCGTTTCTCCGCAGCTCTGCAGGGGTTCAGGCGGGTCAGGCGGCTCAGGCGGCTCAGGCGAGAAGCGTGCGTACCACGACGTCAGCGAGCAGCCGACCCCTCAGCGTGAGTGCGACCGTACCGCGGAGGGCCGATGCCGGGTCGATGAGGCCATCAGCGATGAGACCCGCAACCGCGGTGCGGCCGGATGCGCCCAGTTCACTGATGGGGAGCCCCTCGCGCATGCGAATCGCCAGTAGCACCCGCTCAACGCGTCGAGTCTCATCGTCAAGCGTCTCGCGGCCCGCCGCGGGCGAGTCTCCGGCAAGAACCCGGTCCGCGTAGGCCGCGGGGTGTTTGACGTTCCACCAGCGCACACCACCGACGTGGCTGTGGGCACCCGGTCCCACGCCCCACCAGTCGTGCCCCTGCCAGTAGGCGAGGTTGTGTCGCGAGCGGTGCTCGGGGCCTCGCGCCCAGTTGCTGACCTCGTACCAGTGGTAGCCCGCCGCGGCGAGTGCAGCATCCGCGAGCTCGTACTGCTCGGCGGCGAGATCGTCCTCGGGGGTGGCGACCTCGCCGCGGCGGATCTGTCGAGCCAGCTTGGTGCCGTCTTCGACGATGAGCGAGTAGGCACTGACGTGGTCGGGCTCAAGGGAAATGGCCGCTTCGAGGGAGCGCCGCCAGTCGTCGAGGCTCTCACCGGGCGTGTTGTAGATGAGGTCGAGGCTCACGTCGAGGCCCGCGTCGCGCGCCCAGCCGACGACGAGCGGCACGCGCACGGGGTCGTGGGTGCGCTCCAGGGTGGCGAGCACGTGCGGCACGGCGGACTGCATGCCGAAGCTCACTCGGGTGAAACCGGCATCCCTGAGTCTGAGGAGGTACTCGGCATCGACGGAGTCGGGGTTCGCCTCAGTGGTGACCTCAGCGTCGGGTGCAAGCCCCCACGTGTCGCGAACCATGCTGAGCATGGCGGAGAGGTCGCTGACCGGCAGGATCGTGGGGGTGCCGCCACCGAAGAACACGGTCGACACCGGGCGCGAAGGCACGCCGACCCGCGTGAGAACATCCCGCGCGAACTGCACCTCGCGCAACGCCTGCCCCGCGTAGTCGCCCCGGCTCGCCCCGCGCAGCTCCTCGGCGGTGTACGTGTTGAAGTCGCAGTACCCGCACCTCACCCGGCAGAACGGCACGTGCAGGTACACGCCGAAATTGCGCTCGGCCGCGCCTGCCGCAACGGATGCCGGCAGCAGCCCGTCAGCCGGGGCCGGATCGGCG
>DAOMOV010000156.1:0-3434 GCA_035444505.1 Terrimesophilobacter sp. | reverse complement strand
CAGAGGGCACCGCCCCATTCTCTCGCGCCGGGGTCTCGAGATGCCGCCTGCGTCGGCTGCGCGACCACCGGACCCAACCGGTGCTCGACCGCCGGCGGAGAGGCTAGACCGCCGCCCCGAGCTGTTTGGCGTCGAGTGCGAAGAGGTCGTCTGCGCCAGCGGTGACGGCGCCGAGGAGCCCGCTGGCCTGCGGGAGTATCTGCTCTGCATAGAACTTCGCAAGCACGAACTCCTGCTCGGCACGGTCGGTTCCGCGGGCGGCGAGAGCCGAGCGGGCCATGAGCCAGCCCCCGAGCACGAGGCCCCACATCCGCTGGTACGGCGATGAGCCGGCGAGAGCCGCGTTGGGGTCGCCGGGTCCGTTCAGGAACATCCACTTGGTGGCCTTGCCGAGCGCGTCGAACTGCGCACTGAAATTCGAGCGGATGCTTGCGAACTCGTCACCCGCGGCCTCCAGCTCCGCATCGACCGCGCCCACCTGCTCGAGGAATTCGAGCACCGAGGAGCCGTTGCGCACGCCGAGCTTGCGGCCGACGAGGTCGGCAGCCTGCACACCGTTGGTGCCCTCGTAGATCGCGGTGATGCGAACGTCGCGAAGGTGCTGGGCGACTCCCGTTTCTTCGATGTACCCCATGCCGCCGAAGACCTGCAGGGCCGTGGAGGTGAGCTCGAAACCCATGTCGGTTCCCCACCCCTTGCAGATGGGGGTGAGGAGCCCGACGATCTCGCTGGCGCGCTCGCGCACCTTCTCATCGGGGTGGAAGTGGGAGACATCCATGTGCCCAGCGTTGAGGTACATGAGACGGCGCATCGCGGCGATCGTGGCCTTCTGGGTCATCAGCATGCGACGCACGTCGGGGAAGTCGATGATGGGCGAATCCTTCTCGGCCCCGAGTGCGCGGCCCTGAATGCGCTCCACGGCATAGTCGACGGATGCCTGGTACGCCCGCTCGGCGAGCGCAACACCCTGCAATCCCACCGAGAGGCGGGCGTTGTTCATCATGATGAACATGATGCGCATGCCCATGTTCTCCTCACCGATGAGGTAGCCCGTCGCGTCGTCATACTCGAGCACGCACGTCGGCGAGCCGTGGATGCCGAGCTTGTGCTCGAGCGACAGAGCCCTCACACCGTTCTTCTCGCCCGGTGAACCGTCGTCGTTGACGTGGTATTTGGGCACGATGAAGCAGGAAATGCCCTTCGTACCAGCGGGTGCGTCGGGCGTGCGGGCGAGCACAAGGTGCACGATCTGCTCGGCCAGGTCGTGCTCACCGTAGGAGATGAAGATCTTCTGGCCACTGATCGAGTACGTGCCGTCGTCGCGCTTCACCGCCTTCGTGGTGAGGGCACCCACATCGGTGCCAGCGTGCGGTTCGGTGAGGTTCATGGTGCCGGTCCACTCACCGCTGATCATCTTCGGCAGGTAGGTCTGTTTCTGCTCCTCGCTGCCGTAGGCGAGAATCGCGTCGATCGCGCCCTGAGTGAGGAGTGGGCAGAGGGCGAAGCCCATGCTCGCGGAGGTCAGCATCTCCTGGATGGCCAGACCCACTGCCCACGGGAAGTTGCCGCCACCGTAGGTCTCGGTGAACGGCAGCGAACCCCAGCCCGCATCGACATACTTGCGGTAAGCATCCTTGAACCCCGTCGGCGTCTTCACCGAGCCGTCGGGCTGACGCTGTGACCCTTCCTTGTCGCTCGCCACGTTCAGCGGGGCGACGACTTCGCTGATGAAGGCCCCGGCTTCTTCGAGGAGGCCGTGCACAGTATCGAAGTCGGCATGCTCGAGACCGGGCAGCGCCGCAATGTCGTCATAGTTGGCGATGTGCTTCAGCACGAACGCGAGGTCATCAACGGGGGGACGGTAGTCGCTCATGAGCGCCATCGTAATAGTGGCGCCAAAAAACTGCCGCCCCTGTAGTGGGTTTCGGCAAAGGAGGGCGGGGGTTGTCGGGACAGGATTGTGTGTCGCCGCAACCTCAGCCGATCGGGCCCGAGAGGGCTCGAAAGTAGCGCTTGTTGACGCGTGACTGCATGAGCAGCGCAACCGGGTAGCCGAGCCAGGTGAGGAGGGTGCCGGGGCGTGAGAACGAGCGGATGGTGAGCCAGACCGAGCCGTCATCCGTTCGGTCCACGATGAAAGCGGCCTCCCCCCGCTCGGGGTGCCCCACGAGGGTGCCGTACGCGAACCCGCGGCGGTCACGCTCATCGACGACGTAGATGACGCGGCACGGCGCGTCGAAATGGAATGGCCCGGCCTTGATACCGAGCACCGCGGTGTCACCCGGTGCAATGAACGGGTCGCCCTGGGGCCCGTACAGCACATCGCCTTCAGCACCGCGGGTCGAGGAGACCACGGGCATCCCACCCGTGTCGAACACGACCGGCTGGTACGTGCCCTCGCTCACCTGAGGGGGCGCCTCGACGAGCCTCACGCTCAACCCAGCTCCGCGCTGCATCCCCCAGGTCAGCACCGTCTGCCAGGCGTGCTCCCAGCGGGCCTCGCCGTGACCGATGCGGGACCGCCGCTCCACCACGCGGAACCCGCGCGGCGAGTGATCAGCAAGATCATCAGCACGCGTCGCACCGATCGCACCGTAGTTCACGGCAGCCTTCCATAGTGGTTGTTGTTCACCCTCAGTCATTCGCTCACCTCCGCTCCCCAATTGTGGCGCGGAAAGCTGAGCGACAGGCGCAACGAAGGTTGTTTCAGTTTCTTTTGGCGCGCTATTTCTTGTCTTTCGACTCCACGTCGCCCGAGAGCGCCGCGATGAAGGCCTCCTGGGGAACCTCGACGCGGCCCACCATCTTCATGCGCTTCTTGCCCTCCTTCTGCTTCTCCAGCAGCTTGCGCTTGCGCGTGATGTCACCGCCGTAGCACTTCGCCAGCACGTCCTTGCGCATCGCGCGGATGCTCTCGCGCGCGATGATGCGGGAACCGATCGCCGCCTGAATGGGCACCTCGAACTGCTGCCGCGGAATCAGCTCACGAAGGCGGCCTGTCATCAGCACCCCATATGCATAGGCCTTATCGCGGTGCACGATCGCACTGAACGCATCCACCTGCTCGCCCTGCAGCAGAATGTCCACCTTCACCAGGTCGGCATCCTGCTCACCCGCAGGCTCATAGTCGAGACTCGCGTAGCCCTGCGTGCGGCTCTTCAGCTGGTCGAAGAAGTCGAACACGATCTCACCCAGCGGCATCGTGTAGTGCAGTTCCACGCGATCCTCACCGAGATACTCCATGCCCTGCATCGTGCCGCGGCGACCCTGACAGAGCTCCATAATCGTGCCGACATAGTCCTTGGGCGCCAGAATCGACGCCTTCACCATCGGCTCCGACACCGAGGCGACCTTCACCCCCGACGGGAACTCACTCGGGTTCGTCACCACCGTCTGTCTGCCGTCCTCCGTCGTCACCGTGTAGATCCCGGATG
>DAOMOV010000155.1:0-4827 GCA_035444505.1 Terrimesophilobacter sp. | reverse complement strand
GTCGATGATCCAGTCCCCGCTCGCCATGACGGGCCTCGTGCGCAGCGCTCCGACGCGGTCGATCTCGGCGGTGATGAGCGAGGTGACCCGCAGCGACATGCGGGTGCGCGCCTGCTGCACCCGGGTGATCTCTTCGGCGACGTCCGGCACCACGCGCTTGGCGGCATCCGTCGGCGTCGAGGCCCTGAGATCGGCGACCTCGTCGAGCAGCGGCCGGTCGGCCTCGTGCCCGATCGCACTGACGATGGGGGTGGATGCCGCGGCCGCCGTGCGCACGAGCGTCTCGTCGCTGAAGGGCAGCAGGTTCTGGAAGTCGCCACCGCCGCGGGCGATGATGATGACATCGACCTCGGGGTCGGCATCCAGAGTCTGAATCGCCGCGGTGACCTCGCGCGCCGCCGTGTCACCCTGAACCGGGGTGTGGATCCTGCGAAAACGCACCGACGGCCAGCGCAGCTGGGCGTTGCGCAGCACGTCTTTCTCGGCATCCGAGTCGCGGCCGGTGATGAGCCCGATGCACTGCGGCAGGAACGGCAGCGGCTTCTTGCGGGACGCGTCGAACAGCCCCTCTTTCTGCAGCGCCGCCTTGAGGCGCTGCAGCTGGGCGAGCAGGTCGCCGAGCCCCACGTGGCGCAGGTCGAGCACGTTCATACTGAGCGAGCCGCCCTTGACCCAGTAGTCCGGCTTCAGCAGAGCGATGACGCGGTCACCCTGCGCGAACTCTTCGGTGAACTTGGCGCGCACCGATCCCCACACGTTGAAGCTGACCGTGGCATCCGCCTCAAGGTCTTTGAGCTTGCCGTAGACGGCGTTGCCCCGGTCGCCCCACTGCGTGATCTCGCCCTCCACCCACGCGGTGCCGAGCCGGTCGATGTAGCCCTTGACCTTGCTGGCGAACAGTGCGACGGACCACGGGGTCTCGCGAGTGGGCGGTGCGTCGGTCATGAGTTTCAGGGTACGGGATGCTTCCGACCGCAGAGATGGCGGTTGGCGCTCGTGCCATGCGAGGGCCAGGACTGGCCAGCGCTCTACTGTGGCGCGCTCTGGATCTCCTCGATGTAGTCCTTGATGGTGGGCATCTCGGTGAGTCGATCCTTGAAGAACGTGTTCACCACGTTGATCACCCTGGTCTGGGCGGCGTCGATGCGCTCCAGGCGGGTCTCCGTGTCGCCCGAATCCTCCAGCGAGCGCTGCAGTTGCAGCAGCGCCTTCACGATCTCCACCTCCTCCGCACCCTCGAGAGCGTCGATGACGTCGATGACGAGCGCATCCGCCTGATCCCGCACCGCCGACAGGGGGATGCTCGACCCCGGCTGCGTCGCGTTGTCCAGGGTCGAGATGAGCGACCACACCTGGTACAGAATCGTCGCCGGCTCGTCGAAAAGCTGTCGAACGAACGCAGCCTCCAGGTGGTGCCCGCTCAACCGGAACACGTTGTACATGCGCTTCGCGGCCTTGCCGTAGTTGAGGCTCTTCGTCAGGTACTTGCGCACCTCGCCCTCGAGGCGCTCCACATACTCGTCGAGCGCATCCTCGGAGACGAAGCTCGTGACCTTCTCGAACATCTCGGCGTCCTCGGCCTCAAGGTAGACCTCCTGGAAGAACGCATCCAAGTACCCGTCAAGCGCCACGATCTCACCGTCGGGCGACTCCCAGGTGACGTCGATGACGTTGCTCGCGTTCGTCAACTGGCCCCGCTCCTGGTCGACAACAACCCAGTCGAGCTTGCACCAGCCCGGGTCGAGAGCCACATCGTGCCACTTGAACTCGTGCGTGGTGCCCTCGTGCTCGAGGCGCAGCACCCCCTCCGACACCTCGTCGAACGTCCACGACATCGGGCTTCCCTTGTGCACCGCCCAGCCCCGGTGGGTGCAGTCGAAGGGGGAGCTGCCGAGCTTGGCCTCCAAGAACTGGTAGGTGGAGCTTCGAGCGAAATCGAGCACCTTCTTGCGCATGAGGTGCGCCATCTTGAGGCACGCTTCCTCCCGCGTGGGCGCTTTGATGTTGAGTCGCTGAAAGTAGTCGGCGTCGCCCGGGTACGCCTGGATGTGCGACTGGGCGGCGGACCCCGACAGCGCTAGTGCGCTCTCCACGGTCTCATCGCCGGGCTCTCCGAGCACTTCCACGATCACGCCGATGCGGCGGAACCGCTCCAGATCCTTCGGGCTGAAATCGAGCATCGCCACCTTGTGGCCGAACGTGCCGCTGCTCGCGTCGATCTTCAGGTCGGAGTCGCTCTCGGGCGCCGTCATCGCAGCAAGCCAGTCGAGGGTCTCCTCCTCAGTCAGTTCAACGCCGAGTCGAGCGGCGGAATCAATGATGCGCTGAACATCGGATGCGGGGGGTTTCGTATCGGTCATCATCAGTCACTTTCACTCAGGCATGCTCGCGCGACGGCGCGCAAGCGAGTCGGCGATCATGTGGCGGAACAGCTCCGCCTGATCTTTGGCGTCCTCGAGGGCATTATGCGACAGATCACGCCCCCCAAGATAGAGGGGCGACACTTTCGCCATCGAGGTTTCGAACCACGTTTCCGCGGCGAACCCCAGGTAGTACGACTTGATATCGATCGCGGAGTGCCCGAACGGGTTGCGCCCCAGGAACCTTTCGAACCAGTCCGCGACGAACATCCAGTCGAAGGGGGCGTTGAATCCAGCGAACACGGGAACATTGCCCGCTGGCACGGCCGCCTTCAGCCACTGCTCGAAACGCTCCATCGCCTCACGCGGGTCCACCCCCGTCTCCGTCAACCGCTCGTGGGAGAGACCCGACACCGCCATCGCAGACTCGGTGTAGGCATCCGTCGTCGGCTTCAACTCGATGTAGAACTCCCTATCGGGCTCGTCCAGCAGCACCGCACCGATCGAGAGGATCGAGTGGAGGCTGGGTGAAGGCCCCGAGGTCTCCACGTCGACGCTCACCCACGACTCGGGTCGAGGCGCACGGTCGACGGTCGGTGAAACGGATGCGTCGGGCGTGTCGGTCATGTGTCTCCCCATCGAGTGTGTTCAGGTGCACGGTCAACGTTACTGCGGCCCCCGGCACCGCTCAGCCGAGTCGGCCTAGACTGGGGGCCGTGAGCACCATCACGAACGGTGCGGCGGTGTCGCTCGACCAGCCGCGCATGCCGTCGACGCGAGGACGACTGATCGACCGTCCCGTCGATGGACCCAAACGTGTGCTGCTCGCCGCCCCGCGCGGCTACTGCGCCGGAGTCGACCGCGCCGTCATCGCCGTCGAAAAAGCCCTCGAGCAGTACGGCGCCCCCGTGTACGTGCGCAAGCAGATCGTGCACAACGTGCACGTCGTCTCCACCCTGGAGCGACAGGGCGCGATCTTCGTCGACGAGGTGGATGAGGTGCCGCCGGGCTCCAACATCGTCTTCTCCGCGCACGGCGTGAGCCCCACCGTCGTGCAGAGCGCCGCCGACCGAGAGCTGCACGCCATCGACGCGACCTGCCCCCTCGTCACCAAGGTGCACCGCGAGGCGGTGCGCTTCGCGCGTGACGATTACGAGATTCTGCTCATCGGCCACACCGGTCACGAAGAGGTCGAAGGCACCATGGGCCACGCCCCCGAGCGAACCACCCTCGTGAACAGCCCCGAAGAAGCGGACACGGTCGTCGTGAAGAACCCCGACCACGTGGTGTGGCTCAGCCAGACCACCCTCAGCATCGACGAGACCATGGAGACCGTGCGACGCCTGCGCAAGCGGTTTCCCAAGCTGCAGGACCCCCCGAGCGACGACATCTGCTACGCCACCCAGAACCGGCAGGTCGCCATCAAGAAGGTTGCCCTCGACGCGGATGTCGTCATCATCGTCGGCTCAGCGAACTCCTCCAACTCGGTGCGCCTCGTCGAAGTGGCACTCGCCGAGGGCGCCGGGGCCGCGTATCGCGTCGACTACGCCCACGAGATCCAGCAGGAGTGGCTCGACGGCGCCCGCACCGTCGGGGTGAGCTCCGGGGCATCCGTGCCCGAAGTGCTCGTGCAAGAAGTGCTCGCCGACCTCGCCGACGCCGGCTACCGAGACGTCACCGACGTCATCACCGCCGAGGAAGACCTCATGTTCTCCCTCCCCAAAGAACTGCGCAAGCCCGCCGCGGGCGGCGCCGACGAGCGCGCCCTCGGGGGACGCAGACACAGTCAACCCGCACGCACCTAGCAGCACCACGACGTCACCGCCATGACCGACGAACGCAACCAGACCGGCCAACCCGAATACGGAGAACGAGCCACCCCAGAAGAACAAGCACGCGCCATCGAAGCCTCCGGCGGCACCCAGGACTGGCAGCGCCGCGCCGCCTTCCCGCCCGCCAGCGAACGCGAGACGCGACACCCACTCACCGGTCTCGGCGCGTCACGCGCATCCGCCCGAACCACCAGCGGCTCCTACTCGGCCAACCGCTTCGCCACCATCTTCCTCCTCGGGGTCGGCCTCATCGCCGTCCTTCAGTCCGTGTTCGGGTACCTCAATCTCGCCGCCACCATCCAAACCCTCTACACGCAGCAAGGCATCGGCGACTATACCCCGACAGGTCTCACCGACACGATCGGCATCGCCCTCATCGTCGTCCACGCGACCGTGTGGTTGCTCACCGCCTGGGTCAGCCTGCGCGTGCTCGCACGGGGCGGAACCGCATGGTGGATACCCCTCGTCGGGGCCACCCTCACCTTCATCATCATGGCAAGCCTCATGGCCGTGCTGCTCCTCGTCGATCCCGCATTTCAGGCCTACCTGGGAGTCGCCTAAGGCGCGACCGCACCGCCGAGGGTTAGCGTGGACCCAGCGAACATCGAGGGGGGCGCATGCGAACAGCGGTACCG
>DAOMOV010000154.1:0-4830 GCA_035444505.1 Terrimesophilobacter sp. | reverse complement strand
GGGTTAGCGTGGACCCAGCGAACATCGAGGGGGGCGCATGCGAACAGCGGTACCGCCGCGCGATATCGCCGCCACCGTGAGCGCGCAAGCCCTGCTGAGAACCGGGTGGGCCGCTGCCGCCGTACTCCTCGTGCTCTCGGCCGTCATCCTCGTCGACCTCGCCGCAATCGATGACAACCTCAATGAACTGTGGGCACCGTTCGGATCCCTGCTCATCGTGCTCATCTTCCTCATACTCCTTGCCCAGCGCCCCAACAGCGCGCGAGGCACTCTGTACCTCGTCGTCGGCCTCATCGGCTGCTTCCTCTACCAGTGGTTCGTGCTTCGCGACCTTGCCGTCTACAGCGATGACGACGTGTTCCTGATCAACCGCATCGCGATCACCCTCGTCCTCGTCGGATCCGTCGGCAAGAAGCTCATCACCGGAGTGTGGTGGGTACTCGTCGGCCTCATCGCGGCCACCGCGTCCACCCTGCTCGCACAAATCGCGGCCGGCGTGCCCCTCAACCCCGGCTGGGGGCCCACCATATCCGCGGTCGTCTACATCGCCCTCATCGTCTCACTCGATCGCATCCGAGTGTCGCGGCGGTACCGGATGCCCGACTTCGACAAACTCGAAGTCGAAACCACCCGGCTCACCGGCCAACGACAACTGCAAGAGCACGCGGCCGCCCTCGTTCACGACACCGTGCTCTCCGACCTCGACGCCATCGCCCACCGCACCGGACCCCTGGACGACAGGGCGACAGGCCGCATCCGCCGCGACCTGGCAGCCCTTGAGAGCGCCGTGCTCGGCGACAGCGACCACGGTCGCGAACACAACCCCAGCCGACTGCGCGACGACCTGCTCGAGGTCGTGCGAGACGCCCAGTGGAAAGGCCTCACCGTGGAGGTCACCGGCGACAGCTCCCTCCAGATCGACCTCGACGACAACCGCCGGGAGGCCGTATCGGGGGCGCTGTACGCCGCGCTTGAGAACACCCTCCGCCACGCCGAAAGCTCCGGAGCATACGTCGACTTCCGCTCCACCGACACAGAATTCACCGTCATGATCGTCGACAACGGTGTCGGCTTCGACCCCGACAGCGTCGGCGCTGACCGGCTCGGACTGCGAGGCTCCATACACGGACGCATCCAGGCCGTCGGTGGACACGTGCGAGTGTGGTCAGCAACCGGTGCGGGCACCTCGGTCGTCGTCACCGTGCCGCGCCAGACAAACCCCCGGGACGAATCGTGAACGACACCCCCCACGACCTGAGCACACCGTCTGCCCTGTGGCATCGCGCTCCCTACGAGATCGACCCGCTCACCTGGCTCGCCGGAAACCGCCTGCCCCTCGCCTTCGCCGTATTCATCCCCCTCGCAGCGAGCCTCACCATCTCCACCACGGCGCACACCGTTCCCGACGTCGCCGTACAACTCACCGCGGTCGCGCTCATGGCCGCGGCCTGCATCCTCGTGCACTGGTTCGCGCTGCCCCTCCGAGGACCCTTCACCCGTGCGCGAGCCCTCATCCCCGCCGGAATAGCCGGTATCGCCACCCTGCTCTCCGCCACCAACCCCGTCGGCGAAGGTGGTGTCGGCACCCTCATGGACGTGGAGGCGTGGTGGGCGCCACTCGGTTTCGCCTTCGTTCTCGGCGCACTCGTTCCCTACACCTCCGTGAGCACCTCGCTCCTGCTCGGCGCGGGAGCCTCAACCCTCACAGCACTGTGCTCCGTGCTCGCCTTCCCCGACAGCACCTGGCCGATGGTCACCACAATCTCCATCACACTCGTACCCATCGTCATCGCCACCGCCGGCGCCGTCGCATTCCAGTGGCAGGTGGCCGCACGAATCACGCGGTGGGCAAGCAGCTCAACGCCCGCAGTCGTCTCCGGTCGACTGCTCCAAGAACGTGCGCGACTCGCCGCCGTCCGATCCGAGTTGCAGGGAGTGTCAGCGCGAGTGAGCGAATTCCTCACCGGCATCGCCGACCAAGCCCATATCACGGAAGCCGACCGTGCCCGCGCTGCGGCACTCGCATCCGAAATCCGCACCGAACTGGTGGAACGCTCCAACGAAACCTGGCTGCACACCGTCGCACGTGGCCGACCCGTCACCATCATCGACCCCGACCACCTTGCCGACGACATGAGCCCGCACCAACGATCCAGCGTGCACGCGCTCATTCTCAGCGTTCTCGACTCACCCGAAGTTCAATACCCCCACGTCCTCATCGAACTGCGCCGCGAGCGCGACGACTCAACAGCCGTCGCCATCACCATCGACGCCGGCCTCGCCGAAGGCCGACGCATTATGCTGCTCGCCCCCCACTACCTGTCGCTGCGCACCACCGCAGACGATCTCCACTGGAAAGGCGGCGAAACGATTCGGATGCGGTTCCGCGCTTCGCACGAACCGCGGTAGCCCGAGGCGGCCGCCTAAGCGCTCAGCGACTGCTCGGCCGAACCGAGCTGCCTCGTCGACTGCGCAACACGCTGGGCCATCGCCGACTCCGCAACCTTGCCCCAGGCGCGCGGGTCATACAGTTTCTTGTTGCCCACCTCGCCATCCACCTTCAGCACCCCGTCATAGTTCTTCAACATGTAGTCAGCAATCGACCGGGTGAACGCGTACTGGGTGTCAGTATCAACATTCATCTTGATGACCCCGTTGCGCACCGCGGTCGCAATCTCCTCATCGCTCGACCCCGAACCGCCGTGGAACACCAGGTCGAGTGGGTTCGTCTTCGTGCCGAACTTCGCGGCGATGCCCTCCTGAATCTCCTGCAGCAGCTCGGGGCGCAGCTTGACATTGCCCGGCTTGTACACGCCGTGCACGTTGCCGAAGGTGAGCGCCGCCATGTAGCGGCCCTGCTCGCCGAGCCCCAGTGCCTCCACGGTGGCGATGCCGTCCTCCACCGTCGTGTACAGGTGCTCGTTGATCTCGTGGCTGACGCCGTCTTCCTCGCCGCCGACAACACCGATTTCGACCTCAAGGATGCTGTTGATGCTCTTCATCAGCGGCAGAAGCTCCTTCGCAATCTCCAGGTTCTCCTGCAGAGGCACCGCCGAACCGTCCCACATGTGCGACTGGAAGATGGGCTCGCCACCCGCGCGAACCCGCTCCAGCGACGCGTCGATGAGGGGCTTCACGAAGCCGTCGAGCGCATCCTTCGGGCAGTGGTCGGTGTGCAGCGCCACCGTCACCGGGTAGTTCTTCGCCGCCTCCGTCGCGAACGCGGCAAAGGCGATGGCCCCGGATGCGCGTGCCTTCACACTCTGGCCCGCGAAGTAGTCCGCACCACCGGTCGACACCTGGATGATGCCGTCGCTGCCCGCCTCGGTGAGACCCTGAAGCACGGCGTTGACCGTTTGCGACGACGACACGTTGAACGCGGGGTAGGCAAATCCGTTCTTCTTCGCACGGTCAATCATGTCGGCGTACTGGTCCGGTGTGGCGATCGGCATGGCAACTCCTTCAACGAACGATTCCACCCCGAGTCTATTGACTACGCTGGAACCGTGACCCCCGAAATTCCCAGCCAGATCACCCACCCCGACCGCAACATGGCCATGGAGTTAGTGCGGGCCACCGAAGCCGCCGCCATCCGCGCCTGGCCCTACATCGGACGCGGCGACAAACTCGCCGCCGACGGCGCCGCCGTCGACGCCATGCGCAAATTCCTCGGCACCGTCGACTTCGACGGTGTCGTCGTCATCGGCGAAGGCGAAAAAGACGAAGCCCCCATGCTGTTCAACGGCGAACGCGTCGGCAACGGGCTCGGCCCCTCCTGCGACATCGCCGTCGACCCCATCGACGGCACCTCACTCACCGCCGCCGGACGCCAGAACGCGCTCTCCGTCATCGCCGTCTCCGATCGCGGAACCATGCTCGATGCCTCCAGCGTCTTCTACATGGACAAGATCGTCACCGACCACACCGGCCACGGCGTCATCGACCTCGAACGACCCGTCGGCGACAACATCCGCGCCCTCGCCAAAGCTAAGGGCAAAGACGTCTCCGCGCTCACCGTCGCAGTACTCGACCGCCCCCGGCACGTCGACCTCATCGCCGACATCCGCGCCGCAGGGGCCGGCACTTGGCTCATGCTCGACGGCGACGTCGCAGGCGGCATCAACGCTGCCCGCTTCGGCTCACCGATCGACATGTGCGTCGGCATCGGCGGCTGCCCCGAAGGCATCACGACCGCCGCGGCGATCAAGGCGCTGGGCGGGTTCATGCAGGGCCGCCTCGCCCCCCTCGACGAGGCGGAGAGCGAGCGTGCCGCCGCAGCGGGGCTCGACGTCAACGCCGTCTACGGGCTCGACGAGATGGTGCGCGGCGACAACACCATCTTCGTCGCCACCGGAGTGACCAACGGCGAACTCGTCGCTGGTGTGGAGAAGCGCGGCCCGACGATCCGCACCGAAAGCATCATCCTCCGCTCAAAATCGGGCACCATCCGCCGCGTCATTGCCGACCACCTGCTCGAAAAGTGGTTGGACTGAGTTCTCTGTGCCGCAGCGAGCTCACGAGTCTTGCGGGAAGGAGGGGTCGGTGGTGAGTTCGAACGCGGTCAGCTCTCGCGGCGCCTCCTCGATGCCGGGGAGTGTGCCAAGCACGCGCGACTCGTCGAGCGCGCTGAGGCGCCTCGCGCTCGGCAGCACCTGGCGCTCCAGCGAGCCCACAAAGGTGTTGTAGTCCTTGACGCTGCGCTCGATCGAGCGACCCAGCTTCTCCACATGGTCGGACAGCTTGGAGAGGCGACCGTAGAGTTCCTTGCTCAGATCGAAGAGCAGCTTCGCATCGTCGGTAAGCACGTTCTGCTGCCACGAGAACGCCACC
>DAOMOV010000153.1:0-4835 GCA_035444505.1 Terrimesophilobacter sp. | reverse complement strand
CCTTCGATGAGGATGACCCGGTTGGGTTCGACGGAGATGATGGCGCCCATCTTCTGCAGGATGGCGATGAGGTCCATGATTTCGGGTTCGATCGCGGCACCGCGCAGTTCGGTGGTGCCGTCGGCGCGCACCGCGGTGAGCAGCACCTGCTCGGTTGCGCCGACGCTCGGGTACGGGAGGGTGATCGTGGCGCCCTTGAGCCCGTTGGGTGCGGTGAGGTGGATGCCTTCGTAGCTCTTGTCGACGACGGCGCCGAAGGCGCGGAGGGCGTCGAGGTGGAAGTCGATGGGGCGGTCGCCGATGCGGCATCCGCCGAGGTCGGGGATGCGTGCTTCGCCGAGGCGGTGCAGGAGGGGCCCGCAGAAAAGTATCGGAATGCGGCTCGCGCCCGCGTGGGCGTCGATCTCGGCGAAGTGGGCGCGCTCGACGGCGGCGGTGTCGAAGTGAAGTTCGCCGGGTGCCGGGTTGGTGACGCGCACACCGTACACACCGAGAAGGCCGCGCACGACCTGCGCGTCGCTGATGTCGGGGACGCCTTTGAGAACGCTGGGGGTTTCACCGAGGAGGGCGGCGACCATGGCTTTCGTGGCAAGGTTCTTGGCGCCTCGCACTTCGATGCGACCACGGAGCGGGTTGCCTCCGCGCACGGTGATGGACGACGCCGTGAGGCCGACTCGTTCACCCGACTTGCGAGCATCCTTGATGACGGAGTTCATGCGGTTACCTTCAGCTACGAGCGGGGAGGGTTTGGGGGCGCCAGCTTTCGCGCTGCTCCTCAAACCGGGTGATGTTCTCCTCCTCGCGCAGGGTGAGTCCGATGTCGTCCAGTCCCTCGAGCAGGCGCCACCTAGTGTAATCGTCGATCTGGAATGCGGCTGTGTGAGTGCCGACAGTTGCTGTGCGTGCGTTGAGGTCCACGGTGGCGTGGATGCCCGGTTGGGCTTCGATCTGGCGCCAGAATTCTTCGGCATCCGTTTCGCTGATCTGCCCGACGAGGAGGCCCTGCTTGCCGGCGTTGCCGCGGAAGATGTCGCCGAATCGGGGTGCGAGTACGGCGCGGAATCCGTAGTCGCGCAGCGCCCACACGGCGTGTTCCCGGCTGGAGCCGGTGCCGAAGTCGGGGCCGGCGATGAGTACGCGCGGGTTGGCGTAGGCGGGGTTGTTGAGCACGAAGTCGGGGTCGCTGCGCCACGCGTGGAAGAGGGCGTCGTCGAACCCGGTCTTAGTGACGCGTTTGAGGAACTCGGCGGGGATGATCTGGTCTGTGTCGACGTTGGCGCGTGCGAGCGGAACGGCGACGCCTGCGACGGTGCTGACTTTCTCCATTACGAGCCCTCTCCGCTTGTCGAGGATCTCGATACGCCGCCTGCGGCGGCTACTCGATCACCGGAATCATCGAGGTCCCACGGGCTGGAGAGCGTGCCGCGGATGGCGGTGGCTGCGGCGACGAGGGGGGAGACGAGGTGCGTGCGTCCGCCCTTGCCCTGCCGGCCCTCGAAGTTGCGGTTCGAGGTGGAGGCGCAGCGTTCGCCGGGGGCGAGCTGGTCGGGGTTCATGCCAAGGCACATGGAGCAGCCGGCGAAGCGCCATTCGGCGCCGAATTCTTCGACGATCTTGTCGATGCCTTCGGCTTCGGCTTCGAGGCGAACGCGGGCGGAGCCGGGTACGACCATGACGCGCACCCCGTCGGCTTTCTTGTGGCCTTTGATGACGGAGGCGAAGGCGCGGAGGTCTTCGATGCGGCTGTTGGTGCAGGAGCCCATGAAGACGGCGTCGACGCGGATGTCTTTCATCCGTGTTCCTGCTTCGATGTCCATGTATTCGAGTGCCCGCTCGGCGGAGGCCCGCTCGTTGGGGTCGATGATGGTGGTCGGGTCGGGCACGTTCTCGGAGAGCGGCACGCCCTGGCCGGGGTTGGTGCCCCAGGTGACGAAGGGTTCGATCTGGCCGGCGTTGAGGAACACTTCGGCGTCGAAGACGGCGTCGTCGTCGGTTTTCAGGGTTTCCCAGTAGGCGACGGCGGCGTCCCAGTCTGCGCCGTGCGGCGCGTGGGGGCGTCCTTTGAGGTAGTCGTAGGTGGTCTGGTCGGGGGCGACCATTCCGGCGCGGGCGCCTGCTTCGATGGACATGTTGCAGATCGTCATCCGCCCCTCCATCGACAGTGAGCGGATGGCGCTGCCGCGGTACTCGAGCACGTAGCCCTGCCCGCCGCCGGTGCCGATTTTGGCGATGACGGCGAGGATGATGTCTTTCGCGGTGACGCCGTCGCGCAGTTCGCCTTCGACGGTGATGGCCATGGTTTTGGGTTTGACGAGCGGCAGGGTCTGGGTGGCGAGCACGTGCTCGACTTCGCTCGTGCCGATGCCGAATGCCATGGCCCCGAAGGCGCCGTGGGTGGAGGTGTGGCTGTCGCCGCAGACGACGGTGACCCCGGGCATGGTGAGGCCGAGCTGGGGGCCGACGACGTGAACGATGCCCTGTTCGATGTCGCCGAGGGGGTGCAGTCGGATGCCGAACTCGTCACAGTTGGTGCGGAGGGTTTCGATCTGGGTGCGGCTGATGGGGTCTTCGATGCGGCCGAGGATGTTGATGGTGGGGGTGTTGTGGTCTTCGGTGGCGATGGTGAGGTCGGGGCGCCGCACGGGGCGACCGGCCATGCGGAGTCCGTCGAATGCTTGGGGGCTGGTGACTTCGTGTACGAGGTGGAGGTCGATGTAGAGGAGGTCGGGGGTGCCGTTCTCGCCGGCCACGACGACGTGGTCGTCCCATACTTTCTCTGCGAGCGTCTTTCCCACCGTGTACCTCTTTCTTGCGGGCGCGCGGAATCGTCCGTCGCGGTCAGCCCAGTCTACGTTGCGGGGCGCGGGCGCTGCCGCCCGGCTCGGGCCACGACGGCGGGCGAAGTGGCTAGGATTCGTGTTGTGGCTCGGCCCACAAGAGACCGCATCCACGACACTCGTTCGCGCCCACAAGGCCATGCACACTGGAGTTCACCATGACGACGCCGTCTGATATCAACCTCGAGTCCACCGCTCTTGATCACGAGAGAGTGGTCATGGAAACCGGTAGGCGAAGCGGCTTCCCCATTATTGTGGCGGTGCACTCCACGGTGCTGGGCCCGGCGCTCGGCGGCGCACGCATCTGGTCGTACGGTCACTGGACTGACGCTCTCACCGACGCCTTGCGCCTGTCGGAGGGCATGACGCTGAAGAACTCCGCTGCGGGCCTTGACCTCGGCGGCGGTAAGGCTGTCATCTGCCTGCCCTCGGGTGCTGCGGTGTCTGACGAGCAGAAGCGTGACGCGGTGCTCGACCTCGCCGATGTGGTGGAGAGCCTCGGCGGCAGCTACGTCACGGCGGAGGATGTCGGCTCGACCGCGGAACTCATGTCGGTTGTTGCGACACGCACGAAGCATGTCGTGGGTCTCCCCGCCGAGGAGGGTGGCGTTGGCGAACCTGCGGATGCGACCGCGGCGGGGGTGCACGCGAGTGTGCTCGCGACCCTGGACGCGATCTTCGGGTCGCGTGACCTTGCGGGTCGCCACCTTGTCATCTCTGGGCTCGGCCAGGTGGGTGGGCGACTGGCGCGCTCGCTCACGGTGGGCGGTGCGACGCTGAGCGTCGCCGACGTGAACCCCGCGCGCAAGGAGCTCGCCGACGAGCTCGGAGCGACGTGGGTCGACGTCGACGATGCCCTGACGCTGCAGGCCGACCTGCTCATCCCGTGCGGTCTCGGCGGGGTGCTGTCGAGCGAGGTCATTGCGAAGCTCAACGTGAAGGGCGTGTGCGGGGCGGCCAATAACCAGCTCGCGCACGTCGACCAGGCGGCAGAACTGGTGGAGCGCGGCATCCTGTGGGCGCCCGACTTCGTGGTCAACGCGGGTGGTGTGATCTACCTGGCGATGGCGTCGGAGCCGGGAGCGGATGCGGCCGCAATCGAGGCCCGGGTTGCGAAGATCGGTGACACCGTCGCGCAAGTGTTCACGGATGCTGCAGCGAACGGCACCACGACGCTCGATGCGGCGCTCGCCCTCGCGCGTGCGCGTTTGAACGCGTAGCCGGCTACGTGGCGTCGACGTTGTTGCGGCGCGCGGCGATGAGGCTCGCCACGGTGGAGACCACCATGGCGACGACGATGACGATGAGTGAGAGCCACGTGGTGATCTCCGGCACCCACAGCACGGGCTCGCCCCCGTTGATGAAGGGCACCTCGTTCTCGTGGAGGGCGTGGAAGACGAGTTTCACGCCGATGAAGGCGAGGATGAACGCGATCCCGTAGTGCAGGTAGATGAGCTTGCTGAGCAGGTCGCCGAGCAGGAAGTACAGCTGACGCAGCCCCATCAGCGCGAAAATGTTCGCGGCGAACACGATGAACGCGCTCTGGGTGATTCCGAAGATCGCGGGGATCGAGTCGAGCGCGAACACGACGTCGGTGGTGCCGAGTGCGATGAGCACGAGAAGCACAGGGGTGAAGGCGCGGGAACCATCCTCGGCGGGCGTGGTGCGGATCTTCGCGCCGTGGAACTCGTCGGTGATGGCAACGCGCCTGCGCAGCCACCTGATGATGATGTTCTCTTTGCGTTCCGCATCGTCGTGGTTGCTGAACGCCTGCCCCCACGCCGTGAACAGCAGCCAGGCGCCGAAGATGTAGAACACCCAGGAGAAGTTCTCAATGATCTGGGCGCCGAGAAGAATGAACACCCCGCGGAACAGCAGGGCAAGCAGGATGCCGATCATGAGCAGCTCCTGCTGGTACATGCGGGGCACCTTGAAGCGGGTCATGATGATGATGAACACGAACAGGTTGTCGATGCTGAGGCTGTACTCGGTGAGCCA
>DAOMOV010000152.1:0-4844 GCA_035444505.1 Terrimesophilobacter sp. | reverse complement strand
GGTCGCCCTGACGGCGGAAGTGCTGAGCCAAGCGGTGCCCACCTTCATCGCCGACGATCTGCGTGGCGCCCAGTGGTCCAAGATCATCGTCAATCAAGTCAATGCGCTCCCCGCGATCACGGGGCTCAGCGTTCAAGACACCATCGCGCACCGCGATCTGCGCCTCGTGCTCACTCGCAGCATCCGCGAAGCGGTGCGGGTGGGCCGGGCGAACGGTGTGCGCTTCGCGAAGATGAGCGCGCTCTCGCACCCCCTGCTGAGCGTCTTCGCGGTGCTGCCTCTGTGGATCGGGCAGCTGCTGCCCCTGATCATGAAGTGGCGCTTCGGGCCCGTGCCGAACCCCGGGTCGACGCTGCAGAGCATCCGTCGCGGTCAGAAGACCGAGATCGACTACATGCACGGCGCCGTTGCCGACGCTGCTGCCGCGGCAGGCGTCACCGCCCCCACCAACGCCACCCTCACGCGGCTCGTGCACACTGTCGAAGACACCGGCGAGTTCATCACCCCGGAGGCGGTCGTCGCCCAGGTGCACGCCGCGCTCACGACGTGAGCGGCATCAGCAGGAGTCGGCGAACTCGCGACGCGGATGCTCCCGATCCACGTTGTTGAGAATCGTCGACGCCCGCTCGCTCGGCGATACCTTCTTGAGGTACAGCTCATCCGCAGCCACCTGCTGCCGCTGCAGATCGCTGCCCGGCTCGATGAGAGTCGTTGCCAACCAGATCGTGTAGCTCCACAGCGCCGCCAGGTCTTTGCGCTGCAGGAATACGCCGGCGACGAGGAGAATCGCATCACCGGGCGCTGACTCCCACTTCGCATCGAAGGCAGGCTGGTCGCGGTCCAGATCGAAACCCTCCAACTGGAACCCCGTGCTGCCGCCCATGCGGTACGGGTCGACCAGGATGCGGCGGAACAGCGAATAGTCATACGCCCGCTCGAAGTAGTCGCTCGCAGACTCGATGCGCTCCCGATCGAAACGCGGGCGGAAGAAGTCATCCATCGACGCCACGAATACCCGACGCTTGCGCTCAGCAAAAACACCGGCGAACTCATTCGCCAGCTCCCACTGGCCCGCGCCGTGACGCCCGTCGACCGCGATGATCGTGCGACCGTGCCCGTAGTTGTGCAGAATCTCGTCGGCGAGCTCGCCGAGCACGTGCTTCTTCAACGGTGCCCACCTGGCCATATCCATAGAGTAGTGCCGATGGGTACGACAGGGTGGGCCACCGAGAACGGAGACGACCTCACCGTCACCGTCGCGCAGTGGTACCGGCAGCACGGTCGCGACCTGCCCTGGCGACGCGAAGGCTTCACCCCCTGGGGCAGTCTCGTCAGCGAGATCATGCTCCAGCAGACCCCCGTCGCGCGGGTGCTCGCGCCACTGGCCGAGTGGCTCGAGAGGTGGCCGGATGCCGCGGCACTGGCCCAGGCATCCGTCGCCGATGTCGTGCGCGCGTGGGGTCGACTCGGCTACCCCCGCCGTGCGCTGAGACTCAGGGATGCCGCGATCACCATCGTCGAGCACCACGGCGGTGAGGTGCCATCGAACATCGACGATCTGCTCGCGCTGCCGGGTGTCGGCGACTACACGGCACGAGCCATCGCCGCGTTCGCGTTCGGGCAGCGCGTGCCCGTCGTCGACACCAACGTGCGCCGCGTCATCGCCCGCGCCGTGCACGGCAGAGCCGACGCCGCACCGCCCTCGACGCGGCGCGACCTCGCCGACGCCGAAGCCCTCCTGCCTGATGCACCCGCGGAGGCCGCCGAATTCAGCGCAGCCCTCATGGAGCTCGGCGCCATCATCTGCACCGCCCGCGCACCGCAGTGCGACGCCTGCCCCCTCGCCCACGTCTGCCGCTGGCGCCTCAATGGGTACCCCGCACACGACGGCCCCAGGCGCGCGGTGCAAGCCAAGTACGAGGGCTCAGACCGTCAGGTTCGCGGCCTCGTGCTTGCTCTCCTCCGCGACGCCGAGCGCTGCGTCAGCCACGCCGAGCTCGACCAAGCCTGGGCCGACCCGGAACAGCTCCGGCGCGCCATCGACACCCTCGCAAGCGATGGGCTCATCGTTCGCGAGGGCGACGGATACCGGCTGCCCGAGTAGGACGTCGGCGCGGGTCTCGATACGCCGCCTACGGCGGCTACTCGACCACCGGAAACCGCGCTACTCGAGCACCGGAGACCGGCTACTCTTCTTCGTCGTCAGCGTCGTGCTCGTGCGGCTTCACGTACGGGTCGGCATCGCCCGCGTACTGCGCCGACGCCGCGAGCGACTCAACCTCGGAGTCGCGCAAACGCGCCTCCGCGAGCAGATCCTCGATGTGCTTCGCATTCTCAGGGATCGCATCCTGAATGAACTCCAGGCTCGGGGTGAGCCGCGCCGTGATATTGCGGCCCACCTCCGAACGCAGCATGCCCTTCGCCGACTCCAGCGCCGCCGCCGAATCCGCACGCTCCTCATCAGTGCCGTACACCGTGTAGAAGACCGACGCGTGCTGAAGGTCGCCCGTCACCCGAACATCCGTGATCGTCACGAAACCCAAGCGCGGGTCCTTGATCCCCCGCTCCAGGCGCTTCGCGATGATCACCTTGATGCGGTCGGCCATCTTCAAGGCTCTACCTGAGTCAGCCATTTCTTACTCCATTCGATTCCTTGGCCTCGATACGCTCGGCTACGCCGAGCTACTCGACCAGCGGAAATCAGCGGGTCTTCTCCTTGAGTTCGATCGTCTCGATCTCGTCACCGATCTGGATGTCGTTGTGCTTGCCCAGACCGATACCGGCCTCGAAGTCCGTCTTCACCTCGGTGACGTCGTCCTTGAAGCGGCGCAGGCTCTCGATCGCGAGACCATCCGCGATCACCACGCCGTCGCGGATGACGCGCGCCTTCGCGTTGCGGGTGATCGTTCCCGAACGCACGATGACACCCGCGATGTTGCCGAACTTCGACGAGCGGAACACCTCGCGAATCTCCGCAACACCCGACTGCACTTCCTCGTACTCGGGCTTGAGCATGCCCTTGAGGGCGTTCTCGACGTCCTCGAGCGCGTTGTAGATGACCGAGTAGAAGCGGATGTCGACACCCTCGCGACCGGCACGCTCGCGCGCCTTCGTGTCAGGCCGCACGTTGAACCCGATGATGATCGCATTGTCGACCGTGGCGAGGTTGACGTCGCTCTCGGTCACGCCACCGACACCGCGGTGGATGATGCGCAACTGCACGGAGTCGTCCACCTCGATCTTCAGCAGGGACTCCTCGAGCGCCTCCACGGCACCGGAGACGTCACCCTTGATGATGAGGTTGAGGGACTCGACCTTGCCGTCCTCGAGAGCCTTCGTGAAGTCCTCAAGGCTGATGCGCTTGCGGCTGCGGGCCAGCAGAGCGTTGCGCTCCGCCGCTTCACGCTTCTCCGCGATCTGACGCGCCGTGCGATCATCGTCCGTGACCAGGAACACGTCACCGGCGCGCGGCACCGACGTGAGGCCGAGCACCGCTACGGGGCGCGACGGGGTCGCCGCCTCCACGGCCTCACCGTTCTCGTCAAACATGGCACGGACGCGACCGTATGCGGTACCGGCGACGATGGGGTCACCGACCTCCAGCGTTCCCGACTGGATGAGCACCGTCGCAACGGCACCACGACCCTTGTCGAGCTTCGCCTCGATGGCCACACCGCGCGCATCCTTGTTCGGGTTCGCGCGCAGGTCGAGCCCGGCGTCGGCCGTCAGCAGTACCGCGTCGAGAAGCTCGGGAACACCCGTGCCGTTGAGAGCCGAGACATCCATGAACATGGTGTCGCCGCCGTACTCCTCAGCGACCAGGCCGAACTCAGTAAGCTGCTGGCGCACCTTGGCGGGGTTCGCATCCGGCTTGTCGATCTTGTTCACCGCGACCACGATCGGCACGTCCGCGGCCTGAGCGTGGTTGAGCGCCTCAATGGTCTGCGGCATGATGCCGTCATCCGCCGCGACCACGAGGATCGCAATGTCGGTCACCTGGGCACCGCGGGCACGCATCGCCGTGAACGCCTCGTGACCCGGGGTGTCGATGAAGGTCAACTCGCGTCGAGTGCCCTCATGCGTCACCGCAACCTGGTACGCGCCGATGTGCTGCGTGATGCCACCGGCCTCACCCGCACCCACGTTCGCCTTGCGAATCGCATCCAGCAGACGGGTCTTACCGTGGTCGACGTGACCCATGACGGTGACCACGGGCGGACGAGCAACCAGGTCTTCATCGTCTTCGTCCTCGAGTTCGGCATCGAGGTCGATGTCGAAGCCCTCGAGCAGCTCGCGATCCTCGTCCTCGGGCGAGACGATCTCGATCTTGTAGCCCAGCTCGGCACCCAGCACCTCGAAGGTCGCATCATCGAGCGATTCCGTCGCCGTCGCCATCTCACCAAGGTGGAACAGCACCGTCACCAGGTTCGCGGGGCTCGCATCGATCTTGTCAGCGAAGTCCGTGATCGACGCGCCACGGCGAAGCCGAATCGTCGTGTCACCATCGCCACGCGGAACGGACACACCGCCGATCGACGGCGCCTCCCGCATCTCGAACTCTGCCCGCTTCGTCCGCTTCGACTTACGAGACTTGCTCTTGCCGCCGCCACGACCGAACGCACCAGCGGTGCCACCGCCGGGGCCACGGCCCCGACCACCGCCGCCCGGGCGGGGCGGCCAACGCCGCCGCGTCACCGTCGAACTGCTGGAACTCAAATTAATGGAAACAAAGAACGCGGCGCCGAGGGCGCTGCGTTTCTCTTTATAGCTCTCGATACGAATGGCTCTCGATATGAACCATCCGTTTCCGGTATCGGAAAATGGTCGGAGTGGCAGGATTCGAA
>DAOMOV010000151.1:0-4897 GCA_035444505.1 Terrimesophilobacter sp. | reverse complement strand
AGCCGCGTGCGCAACTACGACGGCCTCGGCGGGCAGCTCCTCTTCGCCTGGATGCACCAGAACCACGTGCTCCACTGGACCGACACCACGCTCAGCATCGACTGGCCCGAGGTCCCGGATGTCGTCAACCGGCTCGGCGAAGCCATCTCCGACCTGTACTGGCGCTCCATCGACCGCCCCAAGGTCGCCCACTGGCTCGCCGCCTACGACCTCATCTCCGGCACCCTCGCTCCCCACCCCGCATCCGCGTGGGCCAAGGGCCTCCCCCACGAGGTTCTTGAGGGCGCCCCCAAGGGCTACACCGATGCCGTCATGGACGACGAATTCCCCCTCTCCATGTTCTACGAAGCCCTCCACAAGAAAATGCTGCCCATCATCGAATCGACGAGCGGCATCACCGGCGCAGACTAGCCAGCGCGGCGAGCTCGGGTCGGCCCGCTCAGGTCGACCCGAGCAATACCCTGGCACTCATAGCACACAGTCCACGACGCCCAAATAGCCCCGAATGGGCGTCTTGACGCCCCTCACCCAACGCAACTATCTTGAGGCGACGCGGTATGTGACAACCACTCGGGGGAAGATCAGTCGGATGCGAAACAAAGGCACCATCACACTCCAAATGGAGTGGACCATCACGCGGGTGGTCCCCGCGCCACGCGACCGCGTCTGGCGCGCCTGGACCAACCCCGACGACCTCACCCACTGGCTCCACCCCGCCGGCATCGAAAGCCCCCGCGACCTCATGACCTTCGACGTGAAGCCCGGCGGGCAGTTCAAATACGCCATGGTCACCCCCGACGGCTCACAATTCCCCTCCTGGGGTGAGTACTTCGAAGTCGACGAGCCCACCCGCCTCGCCTTCACCTGGGCCAACCCGGGCATGCCCGACGCGCCGCCCGCCAACATCTGGGTCGACTTCAGCGACCACAAGAAGGGCGGCACCAACCTCGACTTCACGCTCTCCGGCATCCCGGGCGGTGCGGGTGACCAGAACGTGTATGACGGATGGTCCCAATCGATCCGCCTTCTCGAAGTGCACCTCGAAGAAGAGGCAGTAGGCGCGTAACTGCCAGAATGGGCACGTGACTCAACTCCACGACCCCGACGCGCGCGGTTTCGCCAGCGACAACTACGCGGGCATCCACCCCGAAGTCCTCGACGCCCTCACCGCTGCCAACGGGGGCCACCAGGTCGCCTACGGCGAAGACGACTACACAAGCCACCTCACCAGGGTCATGCAGGAAACCTTCGGCGAACAAGCGCAGACGTTCCCCGTGTTCAACGGCACCGGAGCCAACGTCACCGCCCTCACCGCCATGATGCCCCGCTGGGGTGCGGTCGTCTGTACGAGCACCGCCCACATCAACTCCGACGAAGGCGGCGCCCCCGAACGCGTCAGCGGGCTCAAGCTCCTCACCGTCGACAACCCCGACGGCAAACTCACCCCTGACCTAATCGACCAGCAGGCGTGGGGCTGGGGCGACGAGCACCGCGCCCAGCCGCTCACCGTCAGCATCACCAACTCCACCGAACTCGGCACCGTCTACACCCCCGACGAGCTGCGCGCCATCACCGACCACGCCCACAGCCTGGGGATGCGCGTGCACCTCGACGGTGCCCGCCTCGGCAACGCGGCCGCTTCGCTCGGGGTCACCCTCCGCGAACTCGCCAGCGATGCCGGAATCGACGTACTCAGCCTCGGCGGCACCAAGAACGGACTCCTCGGCGGTGAAGCCATCATCGTGCTCAACCCGGATGCCGCTGAAGGGCTCCTGTTCCTGCGCAAACTCAACATGCAGCTCGCCTCAAAGATGCGATTCGTCTCCGCACAACTGCTCGCCCTCTACCACGGCGACCTGTGGCACCGGAACGCCAGTCACGCCAACGCCATGGCCACCCGCCTCCGGAAGGCCCTCGACAGCGCCGTCGACGATGGCACAGTGACGGGCCTCAGCTTCACCCAGGCGACCGAAGCGAACGCCGTGTTCGCTGCCCTGCCGACCGAGGCATCCGACCGTCTGCGTGAACGGTTCCGCTTCTACGATTGGGACCGCTCGCGTGGGGAGGTGCGCTGGATGTGCTCCTTCGACACCACCGAGGCCGACGTCGACGCGTTCGTCGACGCCATCACCGCCGAGCTCACTGCTACCGCTGGTTGAGTAGCCGCGTAGCGGCGTATCGAAACCTTTCTGAATGGGTGGTTTCGATACGCGGGCTTCACCCGCTACTCAACCGGCGGTACCCACCTCAGTTGCGAGTGACCGTGCCGGTGAGCTGTGCGACGGGGCGCAGGAACATGGGCCGAGCAAGCACCCACGCGACCGCCATGGCCACGATCGAGGCGGCGAAGAACCAGAAGCCCAGCCATCCGTCACCATCGTTCGAGGCGTACATGTGGTTGAGGTTGCGCAAGAACCCTGTCGCGAACACGAGAGTGACGTGCACGATGATGAACAGCACGAAGTACAGCATCACCGGAAAGTGCACGGCGCGCGCGTACTCGATCTTGTAGACGCTGCTGAGCTTCGTCCAGGTCTGCGGCCACGCGGGCGACATGCGCAGCCCACTGATGATCGCGAGCGGTGCCGCGATGAACACCGTCACGAAGTACATGAGCAGCTGCAGGCCGTTGTAGTTGACCCAGCCCATCTCGTGCGGCCAGTTCAGCGACAGGTACTGGATGCCCGCCGAGAGGGCGTTCGGGAAGACATCCCAGCTGGTGGGGACGATCCGCGCCCAGTGGCCGGTGATGAACAAGAGCACAATGAAGATGAGGCCGTTGAGCACCCACAGCCCGTCGAGGCTCAAGTGCAGCCACTGGTCGATGGAGATCTTCTTCTTCGCCCCGTAGGTGCGGAAGAGGATGTTCTCGCTGCGGGTCCAGAACGCGGCGGGCCGCTTCACGGTGCGCACCTGCCAGCCCGACTTGATGATGAGCACGATGAGGAACGCGTTGAAGAAGTGCGCCCAGTTGAGCCAGACGGGGAAACCCTCAGGGGTTCCCTCGGGCAGCTCACTGTGACCCGGGAACGCCGTGAGGAAGTCGATCATCCACGGTTGGGTGCGCATCCACTGCGTCACGAGCACCGCGACAACCGCGAGCACGAGTAGCACCGGGATGAGCCACACGAGCACGAACCAGCGGCTCCCACGGAACGTTTCGAGCACGTCTTTGACCGCCATCGGCCTGCCTTTCGTTACGGTGTCGTCAGCCGCGCTTCGCGCTGACCGCGTCGATCAGCTGGGGGACGACCTTGAACACGTCCCCGACAATACCGAAATCGGCGACATCGAAGATCGGGGCGTCCCCGTCTTTATTGATCGCCACGATCGTCTTTGCTGTCTGCATGCCCGCGCGGTGCTGAATCGCACCCGAAATACCCAGGGCGATGTACAGCTCGGGGGAAACGGTCGTGCCCGTCTGACCCACCTGGGCGGCCTGGTCGATGTAGCCCGCGTCGACAGCCGCGCGTGACCCACCGACCGCGTCGCCGAAGGCGTCGGCGAGCTGCTCCACGAGTGCGAAGTTCTCCTGCGAACCGAGTCCGCGGCCACCGGACACGACTACCTTCGCGCCGCGCAGGTCAGGGCGACCCGATGTCGCCGCAGCAGCTTCAACCTTGTCGACGGATGCCGCCGCCTCCGAAGAGTCAACCGTGAGGTTCGTCACCTCAGCACTGGCGACAGCGGGTGCCTCATCAATGGCGCCCTGCCGCACCGTCACCACGGGCAGGCCGCCCTCGACGGCCGAGTCGACGAGGTATGCCCCGCCGAACACGGAGTGAGTCGCAACAACCTTGCCACCCTGGTTCTTCACATCGACCGCGTCCACTGCGAGCGCGCCACCCGAGCGCACCGCGAGTCGGGCCGCAACCTCGCGACCCTCCACCGAGTGGGGCAGCACGACGGCCACAGGAGCGGATTTCTCCACCGCCGCAGCGAGGGCCGCGGCCTGGGGCGTGATGAGCTGGCTGCCTGCGGCATCCGTCTCGGCAACGTAGACGTGTGTGGCACCGAGGGCTCCCAGCGCCTCGGCAATGCTGCCGGTGGATGTGGTTGCGACGACGGCCACGGGGGTTCCGAGCCGCGCGGCGGCGGCGAGCACGGTAGCGGCGCTCGGGCGGGGGTCTCCTTCGGGCGAGACCTCAATGTAGGCGAGTGCGTTGGTCATGTGTCTCTCCCCTTAGATGAGCCGGTTCGAGGCGAGGAACTCGGCGAGCTGAGTGGCGGCGGTGCCGTCGTCGACGATCTTGGTGCCGGCGCTGCGCTCGGGTCGCTTCGCGACGGAGGCCACGACCGACTTGACGGCGGGTGCGCTCACGCCGAGGTCGGCCAGGCTCACGGTGTCGAGCGGCTTCTTCTTCGCCGACATGATGCCCTTGAAGTTCGGAAACCGCGGCTCCACGGATCGTTCCGTGACGGAGACGACCGCGGGCAGAGCGCTGGAGACCTGCAGGGTTCCGTACTCGGTGGCCCGCTCGCCTCGCACGGAGTCGGCCGAGAGTTCGACCGAGTCGAGGTAGGTGACCTGGGGGAGCCCAAGCTTCTCGGCCAGCATTGCGGGGATCACACCGCCGCGCCCGTCCGTCGACTCATTGCCGGCGATGATGGCGTCGAAGCCCTCACGCTGCGCAGCCGCCGCGATGACGTCGGCCGTGAAGGCGAGGTCGGCACCGCTCAGCCCATCGTCGAGCACGTGGATGGCGGAGTCCGCACCCATCGCGAGCGCCTTGCGCAGCGCGTCGGTCGCACCCTTCGGGCCAACCGCGAGTGCGACCACGTGCGTGTCTTTGTTGTCGTCCTTGTACTGCAGTGCCACCTCGACGGCACGCTCATTGATCTCGTCGATGATCGCGTCGGATGCCTCCCGGTCAAGGAGACCCGTCTCAGTGTCGAG
>DAOMOV010000150.1:4682-4903 GCA_035444505.1 Terrimesophilobacter sp. | reverse complement strand
CGTCGGCCGCCACCGCGGCGCCGGCATGGGCGGCGGCCACGACGAGCGCGAACAGACCCTCAACCAGCTCCTCGTCGAAATGGACGGTTTCGACGTCAAGACCAACGTCATCCTCATCGCCGCCACCAACCGGCCCGACATCCTCGACCCCGCCCTCCTCCGCCCCGGCCGCTTCGATCGCCAGATCGGCGTCGACGCCCCCGATCTCCAGGGCCGCAAGA
>DAOMOV010000150.1:0-4651 GCA_035444505.1 Terrimesophilobacter sp. | reverse complement strand
AAGCCCATGGCCAAGGGCGTCGACCTCGAGGTGCTCGCCCGCAAAACCCCCGGCTTCACCGGCGCCGACCTCGCCAACGTGCTCAACGAGGCCGCCCTCCTCACGGCCCGCTCCAACGCGCAGCTCATCGACAACAGGGCACTGGATGAGGCAGTCGACCGCGTCATGGCCGGTCCGCAGCGCCGCACCCGCCGCATGAGTGACAAAGAGAAGCTCATCACCGCCTACCACGAGGGAGGCCACGCGCTCGCCGCGGCATCCATGCGACACACCGACCCTGTCACCAAGGTGACCATCCTGCCCCGCGGCCGCGCTCTCGGCTACACCATGGTGCCTCGAAGACCGGTACTCGGTCACCCGCAACGAGCTCCTCGACCAGCTCACCTACGCCATGGGCGGCCGCGTCGCCGAAGAACTCGTCTTCCACGACCCCACCACGGGCGCCAGCAACGACATCGAGAAAGCGACCAGCATCGCCCGCAAAATGGTCACCGAATACGGTATGAGCGCCAACGTCGGGGCCGTCAAACTCGGGCAGTCCAGCGGTGAGGTGTTCCTCGGCCGTGACATGGGTCACCAACGCGACTACTCAGAATCCATCGCCGAACGCGTTGACGACGAAGTTCGCGCCCTCATCGAACAGGCCCATGACGAGGCGTGGCACGCGCTCAGCACCAACCGCGACATCCTTGACAAGCTCGCCAGCGAACTGCTCGACAAAGAGACCCTCGACCACAACCAGCTCGCCGAGCTCTTCACCGACGTCATCCGAATCGACGAACGACCCCAGTGGCTCTCCAGCGAAGACCGACCGGTCTCCGACCGACCCCCCGTCGAGGTGCCCGTGAAAGCCCAGGCCCCCGATACTGCGGGTGAGACGAAACCGGCCAAGAAGACCAAAGCACGAACCCCCCGCAGCGCGCCCGGCATCGCCACAGCGTGAGGTGAGGCAGCAATGGCCCACATCGATGTCGACCGTATCGAAGCCGCCGTCACCGAACTGATCTCGGCCATCGGCGAGAACCCCCACCGCGCAGGGCTCGCCGACACCCCAAGACGGGTCGCTGAAGCGTGGCAGGAATATTTCGCCGGGCTGGGCACCGACCCACTCAGCCATCTCGCCGACCCCGTCGAACTGGACGGTGACGTTTCACCCAGCGGGCCCGTCATCATGCGCGGCATCCACTTTCGCTCCATGTGCGAACACCACCTCGTGCCCGTGCTCGGCACCGCCCACCTCGCCTACGTGCCTCGCGTCAGAGTCGTCGGTCTCGGCGCACTCCCCCGCGTCGTCGAAACCCTCGCCACCCGCCCCCAGCTGCAGGAGCGCCTCACCGAACAGATCGCCGACACCCTTCACGAAGGGCTCGATGCGCACGGCGTGCTCGTCATCATCGAGGCAGCACACGGATGCGTCACCGCCCGCGGCGTGCGACAGACCGACTCCACCATCGTCACCCTCGCCACCCGCGGAACCCTCGATGACCCCACGGCCCGCGCCGAAATCATGGCCCTCATCTCGCCGGGAGAAGGCGGCGACGGATGACGACCCGCACCCACCGTCCGGGCTCCGGTGAACGCCCTGTCGTCATCGGCATCCTCAATGTCACCCCCGACTCCTTCAGCGATGGCGGCAGATACACCAGTGTCGACGACGCGATCGCCCACGCCGAGCACCTCGTCAATGCCGGAGCCAACATCATCGACGTCGGCGGCGAATCGACCCGGCCCGGCGCGGCCCGCGTCGACTCTCTCGAAGAGAAGCGCCGCGTACTGCCTGTCATCACCGAACTCGTCGACCGAGGCATCCCCGTCAGCATCGACACCATGAGCTCTGCCACGGCTGAAGCCGCGGTCGAAGCCGGCGTCACCATCATCAACGACGTCTCAGGTGGGCTCGCCGACAAAGGGATGCGCCGGGTCGCCGCCGAAAGCGGCCTCGACTTCATCGCCATGCACTGGCGCGGCCAATCCGCCACCATGGACCAGCTCGCCCACTACAACGACGTTGTCCGCACCGTGCGTGAAGAGCTCAAGCACCGCATCGCCGAACTCATCGTCGCCGGCGTCAAACCGCGCCGCATCATCATCGACCCCGGCCTCGGCTTCGCCAAGACTGCCGAACACAACTGGCAGCTTCTCGGCCGACTCGACGAACTCACCGGCCTCGGGCACCGCGTGCTCATCGGTGCCTCCCGCAAACGCTTCCTCGCACCCCTGCTCGCCGAAAGTGCGGACACCGCCGAACGCGACCAGCCCACCGCCGTCATCAGCGCCCTCGCCGCCGAATCCGGCGTCTGGGGGGTGCGCGTCCACGACGCCGCCAGCACCGTCGCCGCCCTGGACGTGTGGAGCGCCTGGAGCCACGGTCGCGACCAGAACCCCCGCGAACTCGAGGCACCCCGATGACCCACGACCCTCGGCCCAGCGGTGACCACATCACCGTCACCGGAATCCGTGCGCGCGGACACCACGGCGTCTACGAACACGAGAAACGCGACGGACAAGACTTCATCGTCGACGTGACCGTGTACACCGACCTCGACACCGCCTCTGCCAGCGACAGCCTCGACCACACCGTGCACTACGGAGTACTCGCCGAACTCGTTGTCGCCCACATCGAAGCCGACCCCGTCGACCTCATCGAAACCCTCGCCGAACGCATCGCCGCCAGCGTGCTCGACCGGTGGAATGTGCCGACCGTCACCGTGACCGTGCACAAACCCCACGCGCCCATTCCCGTACCCTTCAGTGACGTCACGGTCACCATCACACGCCAACGCTCAGAGGCGGACCGCGCATGACCCGCATGCGTGCCGCACTCCCCGCCGCCATCGCCCTTGGCAGCAACCAGGGAGACCGGGAAGCCACTCTCCGGGCCGCCGTCGGTGCCATCAGCGAGCTCGACGGAGTCACGGTGCGCGCCGCATCCGACATCGTCGAAACCCCCGCCCTCACACTCCACGGCATCGACCACACCGCACCCGCCTACCTCAACGCCGTCGTGCTCGTGCGCAGCTCCCTCACCCCCGAGCAGCTCCTCGCCGAACTGCACCGCATCGAAAACGATCTCGGGCGCGTGCGCACCGAACGCTGGGGCGACCGCACCCTCGACCTCGACCTCATCGACTTCGCTGGCCTCACCCGCAGCAGCGACACCCTCACCCTCCCGCACCCCCGCGCCCACGAACGCGCCTTCGTGCTGCACCCCTGGAACAGTGTGCACGCGGATGCTTTACTCCCCGGCCGCGGCAGGGTCGCCGACCTCCTCGCGACCGTGACTGATCCGGTGGCCGTGTTCGATGCGGCCCCGTTGTGGCCAGTGGTGCCTTCGCAGCAGCGAGCGGGAGGTGCAGGGTGACGCGCACGAGGGTCGGGGTGGTGGTGCTGCTCGCGGCTGTGGGACTCGTTGTCGGGGCGCTCGCCGAGTTGGCGCTGAGCGCATCCGGTCTGCCGATTGTGGTGCCGCCGCTGACGTTCGCCCTCACCCTCGGGGTTGTTGGTGTTCTCGTTATCGCCCTTGCGTGGCCGGTGCGGCGCGCCACGAGAGTGGAGGGTGCGACCACGATCGACCCGTTCTACGCGACGCGGGTGCTCGTGTTCGCGAAGGCATCCGCGCTGACCGGTGCCCTGCTGCTGGGGGCGGGGCTGGGGGCGCTCGTGTTCCTCGTGACGCGCCCTATCATCGGGGTAGGCTCGGTGGCGATCGTCGGCGCAAGCGTGCTCGGTGCCATTGTGCTTCTCGCCGGCGGGCTCATCGGGGAGCACTTCTGCCGGGCCAACCCGCCCGACGACGACGAGCCTGACGGCACCGAACCCGCCACGCCCGCCCACCACTGACGACCCCTCGCGACACCCAGGAGTGACCGTGACCGACGAGACCACCGCCAGCCGCCCAGCCCAGACGAGCAGCGCTGCCGAGCCGAGCCGCCCGGCCGAGCCGAGCCGCGCCGCCGACCCGCATGGCGCCGCCGACCCGCACAGTGCCGCCGAGCCGATCACTGATGCGTGGCGCCGCGTCTCCCCCAAGTACGTCACGGTCGAGCTCATCTCGTGGGTCATCACCGCGGCGATCTTCTTTGCCGCCACGGTCCCGCTGCACATCTTCGTGCCGTGGGTCGCGTGGATAGCGACCGCCGGCACCGTGCTGCTCGTCGGCATCAACCTGATCCTGCTGCCCCGCCGGGTACGCGCCATCGGGTTCCAGCTGCGTGACGACGACCTCCTCTTCCGCAAGGGCATCATGTTCCACCGTCAGGTGGCCGTGCCGTATGGGCGCATGCAGCTCGTCGACATCAACCGCGGCCCGCTCCTGCGCGCGTTCGGTCTCTCCGAGCTGAAGTTCGTCACGGCCGCGACCGCATCCGACCTCACCATCCCCGGCCTGCCGTCGGAGGAGGCCGACCAGTTGCGTGACGAGCTCGTGGCGCTCGCCGAGACCCGCCGGGCGGGGCTGTGAAGGATCGCAACCTCACCGACGGTGAGTGGCACCGGCTGCATCCGGCGACTCCCCTGCTGCGGGGCGGGATCGGGCTCATCGCCGTGCTCGGTGTTGTTGTCGTCAACCTTCGCGACCGGCTCATCGGCTTTGTCGTTCCGCAGTGGTCGGAGTGGGCCGAGTACGAGGGCGACCCAGTCGATTGGATCGTCG
>DAOMOV010000149.1:0-4981 GCA_035444505.1 Terrimesophilobacter sp. | reverse complement strand
AGGCCGAAACCCTCGAGCAGTACGGCGAGGAGCAGTTCATGACCTGGCGTCGCTCTTTCGACGTACCGCCGCCCCCCATCGACGACAACGCGACGTACTCGCAAGCCCACGACCCCCGCTACGCCGACCTCGGTGACGACATGCCCCGCACCGAGTGCCTCAAAGACGTCATCGAGCGGATGCTTCCCTACTGGAAGAGCGACATCGTCCCCGCGCTCGCCTCAGGCAAACGCGTGCTCGTCGCGGCGCACGGCAACTCGCTGCGCGCGCTCGTGAAGCACCTCGACGGGATCTCCGACGACGCCATCGCGAGCCTCAACATCCCCACCGGCATCCCACTCGTCTACGAACTGGGCGACGACTTCATGCCGACGAAACCGGGTGCCTACCTGGATCCCGAGGCCGCGGCGGCGGGAGCGGCGGCAGTGGCGGCGCAGGGCAAGCACTAGCCCTTCCCCGCCCTCCCCGCCAACGACCTAGGAGCGTAAGCGACCGAAACTAATCGTCGCTTCCCGTCCATTCGCCCGTCGCCAGGTAGAACACCTTCTTCGCGATGGAGACGGCGTGGTCGGCGAACCGTTCGTGGTACCGGGAGGCGAGTGTGGCGTCGACGGTTTCTTCCGCGTCGCCCTTCCACCGCTCCCCGAGCACCTTGTCGAACACTTTGACGTGGAGTTCGTCGACTTTGTCGTCGTCGTTGCGGATCTCTTGGGCGAGGCGCGGGTCCTGGGTGCGCAGCAGTTCGGTGAGCTTCTGTGCGATCTCGACATCGAGGGCGCCCATTTCTGAGAAGGTTCCGCGCAGCGTTTTCGGCACGACCTTCTCGGGGAACCGGTAGCGGGCGAGCTGGGCGATGTGTTCGCTCATGTCGCCCATCCGCTCGAGTGATGATGAGATGCGGAGAGCACTGACGACGATGCGCAGGTCGCGTGCGACGGGCTGCTGGCGGGCGAGGATGTCGATGGCGAGTTCGTCGAGGCTGACGGTGAGTGCATCGATCTTGTTGTCGTTCTCGATGACCTCTTCGGCGAGTGCGACGTTGGATTCGTTGAAGGCGCGGGTGGCTTTGTCGATGGACTGCTCGACGAGGTGGGCGATCTCGACGAGTCGCTCCTGAACCTCTTGCAGTTCCTGCTGGAACACGGCACGCATGTTGTGGCCCCCTGGTTGTGTTGCGGTCGGCCGTGCGGTGTTCGCCCGCACGTCACTGGTCAGTGTTTCGCCGCGATGTGAACGGTCGGTGTCGCTTGGTTGAACACTTGTCGTCGCGGGCCCGTACCGGAAGGTTTGGGCTTTCTCGGCGAACTTGAGTAACTAATCTAGTGCCTATGGACTCCACGGGGCTTGTGGTGGCTGCGCTCGTCTTCGGCGCTGCTGTCGGGGCGGTACTGGTGGTGCTGTTCTATCAGGCGTTCCGTCACGGTGAGCGGGTGTCGAAGGTGGTGAATTCTTCGGTACCGGAGGGTGTGCAGCAGGTGATCAACGTGCTGCGCTCCGCCGGGGTGGTGATCGACCCGTCGAATACGGTGATCATGCACTCGGAGGGTGCGGCCGCGATGGGGCTGATCACGCAGCAGCGCTTGACGCACGAGGTCATGCAGGACCTTGTTGACGAGGTGCGCCGTTCGGGGGAGACGACGGTGCGTGAGCTGGAGGTGCCGAAGGGTCCGTTCGGTTCGGCGACGCTGATTCTGGCGGTGCGGGTCGCGCGGCTCGGCACCCGGTATGTGCTGCTGCTCGCGGAGGACTTCACTGAAGCGCACCGGTTGAATCAGGTGCGCCGCGACTTCATCGCGAATATCAGCCACGAGTTGAAGACTCCGATCGGTGCGGTGAGCCTGCTTGCGGAGGCGTTGGAGGCATCCGCGAAGGAGCCGGAGCAGGTGCGGCGGTTCGCTAAGCGCTTGTCGAAGGAGTCTGAGCGGTTGACGGGTATCACCAGCGAGATCATCGAGTTGTCGCGGTTGCAGTCGGCGGATGCTTTGACGGCACCGAGTCGGGTGGAGCTCGACCGTGTCATCGCTGCGGCGATCGATCAGCACCGGGTGGCCTCGGAGTCGCGCGGCACTCCTGTGGTCTCGGGTGGTGAGGCCGGTGTCGAGGTGTTCGGTGACGAGTCGATGCTCGTGGCGGCGCTGCAGAACCTCATCTCGAACGCAATCGTGTATTCGCCGCCGAAGTCCCGAGTGGGGGTCGGTGTGAGTGTGGTGGACGGAATTGTGGAGATCGCGGTGACCGATCAGGGAATCGGGATGGAGGCGGAGGAGCTGGAGCGCGTCTTTGAACGGTTCTATCGTGTGGATCAGGCAAGGTCGCGTCACACGGGCGGCACGGGCCTGGGGCTCAGCATCGTGAAGCACGTTGCGGAGAACCACGGCGGGGAGGTGCGGGTGTGGTCGCAGCCGGGGCGCGGTTCGACGTTCACGATTCGCCTGCCGCAGGCGGTGGAGCCTGCGCCGGGCGTGGTCGAGCCTGAGGCGGTCGCGCTGTGACCGAGATCCTCATTGTTGAAGATGAGCCGTCGCTGAGTGACCCCCTGTCGTTCCTGCTGGAGCGGGAGGGTTTCACCACGCGCACTGTTGCTGACGGCGCGGAGGCGGTCGCTGATTTCGAGGCGAACGGTGCCGACCTGGTGCTGCTCGACCTCATGCTGCCGGGCCTGCCGGGCACGGAGGTGTGCCGACGCATCCGCCAGGTCTCGAACGTTCCGATCATCATGCTCACCGCGAAGGACGACGAGGTCGACGTCGTCGTGGGCTTGGAGTTGGGCGCGGATGACTACGTCACGAAGCCGTATTCGTCTCGCGTGCTGGTGTCGCGCATCCGTGCTGTGCTGCGCCGTCGTTCGCTCACCGATGATGACGTGGATGGGGTGCTGGAGGTGGGCGAGGTGCGCATGGATGTCGATCGCCACACGGTGCAGGTGCGCGGCGAGGAGGTGTCGCTGCCGCTCAAGGAGTTCGAGCTGCTGGAGCTGCTCATGCTCAACGAGGGGCGTGTGCTGACCCGCGGGCAGATCATTGACCGGGTGTGGGGCAGCGACTATTTCGGTGACACGAAGACGCTCGATGTGCACGTGAAGCGGTTGCGGTCACGCATTGAGAGAAACCCGTCGGAGCCGGTCATGCTGGTGACGGTGCGCGGCCTGGGGTACCGGCTCGAGGGCTGAAGCTAAGGCGTGTGCTGTGGCTACGGCAGCAGGCCGCGGTATTCGGCCAGGGAGCCGTCGAGCACGGGAACGCCGAACTGGGCGCCGGTCTCGTTGCCGATCTGCACGTAGATGTCGAGCAGGGAGCCGAGGGGAGCGTCGAGGTTCTCGAGGATGAGGGTTTCGCCGCTGCCGTCACCGAGGTTCTTGGTGCTGTTGGCGTTGACGTGAATGCTCTCGTCGATCTTGGCACCGCTCGCGTCTTCGTACTGGAGCTTGACGGTGGCGCTCGAGCTGCCGCGGTTGGTGATGGAGGCGAGGAGGCTCGCGGTCTCACCGTCGGCGGAGAGGGCGATAGCGTTCTGCACGAGCACGTCGCCGACGGTGACGCTGGTGCCGTCACTCGGGTCGTACTTGTCCAGGGTGGCCTGTGGGGTGAGGAAGGTGCACGCGCTCGTGACGAGTGCCACGGTGGCGGCGAGTACGACGGATGCCAGCAGTCGAGCCTTCACAGATTCCTCCTGCGCCCGCGGGCGAGTGTCACAGTTTCGACGCGTCGGTGGGGACGCGAGACCGAGTTTAGCCTACCGCTCGCGGGCGGTGAGGCTCAGGTAAGGGCAGCCTAACTGAGTATTGCCTGTGGTAGACTATAGGCCGCAGAACGGAGCCCCATCAATGCTTTTCGAGGTCGGCGAGACTGTCGTTTACCCCCATCACGGTGCCGCAACCATTACCGAGGTCAAGAAGCGCACCATCAAGGGCGAGGAAAAACTCTACCTGAAGCTCAATGTCACTCAGGGTGATCTGACGATCGAGGTGCCGGCCGACAATGTCGACCTGGTGGGCGTTCGTGACGTCATCGACCAGGAGGGACTGGGGCGGGTGTTCGATGTGCTTCGTGCCCCGTTTGTGGAGGAGCCGACGAACTGGTCGCGCCGCTACAAGGCGAACCTGGAGAAGCTGGCATCCGGCGATGTGATCAAGGTTTCTGAGGTCGTGCGTGACCTGTGGCGTCGCGATCAGGACCGCGGTCTGTCGGCGGGGGAGAAGCGCATGCTGGCGAAGGCTCGCCAGATTCTGGTGTCGGAGCTGGCGCTCGCTGAGAAGACCGACGAAGAGAAGGCTTCGAGCGTTCTCGACGAGGTTCTGGCCTCCTAGCCGCGAGCGTTGTCGTTCGCCGTGGCCCTGTAGCTGATCGTGTCGACCGCGGTAATTGTCGTTGCTGCGGGCGGCGGTACGCGCTTGGGTGCTGAGGTGCCGAAGGCGTTTGTTGAGATCGGTGGGCGGTCGCTGTTGTCTCGCGCGGTGGATGCCGCGCTCGGCATGAGCGTGCGACCCCGGGTGGTCGCTGTCGTGCCTGAGGCGTTGGTGGCGGATGCGCGTGCTCAGGCTCCCGACGAGGTGGTCGTGGTGGCGGGCGGTGCGTCGCGGCAGGCGTCGGTGGCGGCGGGGCTCACGGCGCTGGTCGACGCGGCCGACGTCGATGTGGTTCTCGTGCACGATGCGGCGCGGGCGTTCATGCCGTCACGTGTGTTCGATGCGGTGGAGGCTGAGGTCCGTGCTTCGGGTCACGGTGTCGTACCGGGTGTTCCTGTGGTGGACACGATCAAACGGGTGGATGCCGCGGAGCGCGTTCACGACACGGTGGACCGCGCGCAGCTGCGCGCGGTGCAGACCCCGCAGGGTTTTCCGCGCGCGGAGTTCGAGGCGGCGTATGCGGCGGCGGCGGGTCATGCGGATGGCGCAGCGCACACGGACGGCACAGTGCGCCCGGACGGCGCAGCGCACCCGGATGGCGCAGTACACCCTGATGGCACAGTGCACACGGACGAC
>DAOMOV010000148.1:0-4996 GCA_035444505.1 Terrimesophilobacter sp. | reverse complement strand
GATACCGTCACCTGGGCAGACCTGGACACGGCGCCAGCGGACGGCGCCGGACTCCGCTTCGCCCTCACCGACCGCCCCACCCAGCAGCGCCGCACCACCGCCACCCTCGACCTCACCACGACGAGCAACATCCTCATCGTCGGCTCCCGCGGCTCCGGCCGCACCACCGCGCTGCGCACTCTCACCGCAGCAGCACACACCGCGGGGCTCGACACCGTGAACATCCCCAGTGACACCGAAGGCGCCTGGGACACCGTCCACACCCTCGTCGACGACATGCGCAGCCCCAACCTCACACCCCGCCTCTGCCTCCTCGACGACCTCGACCTCGTGCTCTCCCGCACCCCCGACGAGCACCGCGACACCCTCAGCCGCACGCTCGCCTCACTACTCGCCGAAGGGCCAGCGCGCGGCACCCACACCGCGCTCAGCCTCACCCGCATCTCCGCAGCCACGAGCAGCCTCTGCAGCCACTGCGACGCACGCATCGTGCTTCGCACCGTCGACCGCCACGACCACCAGGCAGCAGGTGCCGAGCCCCACCAGCACGACCCCAGCCTGCCGCCCGGTCGTGGCTGGTACCGGGGCGACCTCATTCACATCGTCACCACCGACACGTCACGGCCGGCAGCCGCACCCAAGCCCACTCCCGAGCTGCCTCACAACACCGGACTCATCGTCAGCACTCGACCCGCCGAACTCGCCAACCGACTCAGCGACACCTGGGGGAGCGAGCGCATTCGGCTCCTCACCCCCAGCGCCCTCGCCGGCTCTGATACCAGTGCCTTCGCCACCAGTGCCGGTGAACACCACCGTGTGCTCATCGCTGACCCCGACAGCTGGCTCGCTCGCCACGCACTCTTCACTGAACTCGGCCGCCGCCACCCCACCGCCTACCACGCGTGCACCACCGCCCAGTACCGGCAGCTCAGCGGTGACCGCACCCTCCCCCCGCCGCTTGCCACACCCCACGACACGGTGTGGCTGACGCACCCGACCGCGTCCGTCTGCCGGGCCGCCCTCCCGGCCTCGCAACCCTGAAAAAGCAGCCACAAACGATGGAATTCGAATGAAACCTCCCGTTTGCGACACTGAAACCGCAGGTGATCAGCAAAAAAGTGGAGGTTTCGCCCACTAAAAGGTGGTGCAGACTCCCACGATGTGCCAGTATCAACCCATCACATTCAACGCCGCAGTTGAGAAGGCCAAAGGAGTGCCCCATGTCCCGACCGCTTCCCGAAGACCCGTTCCTCCGCTCACTCGTCCAGCGAGCACGAGCAGCACAGGTCAACCGACGCCACGTACTCCAGGGCATGGGAGTCGGCGCCGCCGGACTCACCCTCGCCGCCTGCTCCACCGGCTCCGGTGAACGCCCCACCGCCGCTGAAGACATCTCCGACACCGACAAGATCGTGCGCTGGGACAACTGGTCCTTCTACCTCGACGTCGACGAAGACACCGGCGAATACCCCTCCCTCGAAGCCTTCATCGCCGACACCGGCATCCAGGCCACCTACACCGAAGCCGTCGACGACAACAACACCTACTACGGCAAGGTCAAAGACCAGCTCCAGCTCGGCCAAGACATCGGTGCCGACACCGTCTGCCTCACCGACTGGATGGTCGACCGACTCATCCGCTTCGGCTACGTGCAAGAACTCGACCACGGCAACATGCCCAACGTCACCGCTAACCTCGTCGACCCCCTCAAGGACGTCGGCTTCGACCCGGGCCGTACGTTCTCCGTCCCGTGGCAGGGCGGCTTCGCCGGCATCGCCTGGAACAAGGACGAACTGCCCGGCGGACTCACCAGCGTCTCCGACCTGTGGGACCCCTCCCTCAAAGGTCGCGTCGGAGTCCTCTCCGAAATGCGCGACACCATGGGCTGCATCATGCAGGACCTCGGCACCCAGATCGACGGACAGTGGGGCGACGACGAATTCGCCGCCGCGATGGATGTCTTCCGCGAGCACGTCGAAAGCGGCCAGATCCGCAACATCAAGGGCAACTCCTACACCGAAGACCTGCAGAACAAAGACACCATCGCCGCCATCGTGTGGTCGGGCGACATCACCATCCTCAACTTCGAAGCCGGCGAGCACTGGGAATTCGCCCTCCCCTCGAAGGGCGGCACCCTCTGGAACGACAACTTCGTCGTCCCCATCGGGTCGCAGCACAAGAAGAACGCCGAGGCGCTCATCAACCACTACTACGACCCGGAGATCGCGGCCATCGTCGCCGCCTACGTCAACTACATCCCGCCGGTCAAGGGCGCCAAAGAGGCCATGATGGATCTCGACCCCGAACTCGCCGCTGACCAGAACATCTTCCCGAGTGACGCAACCCTCGCCAACTCGGCCGTGTTCCGCAGCCTTGACGCCGCCGAAGAGCAGCGGTACAGCGCCGAGTTCCAGTCCGTGCTTCTCGGGGCCTGAGTATGGTCGCCGTGAGCGAATTCGCCGAAAAGGGCGCAGACCTCGAGCTCGTCGGCATTCAGAAGCGGTTTCCCGGATTCACCGCGATCGAACACCTCGATCTGACGATCCCTGCGGGCTCCTTCTTCGCCCTCCTCGGGCCGTCAGGGTGTGGCAAGACCACCACCCTGCGGCTCGTGGCCGGGCTCGAAGACCCCACCGTCGGGCACGTGCTCATCGGCGGCAACGACGTCACCAAGCTGCGCCCCTTCGAGCGGCCCGTCAACACGGTGTTCCAGAGCTACGCACTGTTTCCCCACATGACCGTGCTCGACAACGTCGCGTTCGGGCTGAAGCGCCGCAAAATCGCGAACCCTCTCGACAAAGCTCACGAAGCCTTGCGACTCGTCGAACTCGACCACCTCGCGGCACGCAAACCCCAGCAGCTCTCCGGCGGTCAGCAGCAGCGTGTCGCACTCGCCCGCGCCCTCGTCAACCGACCCGCGCTGCTCCTCCTCGACGAACCCCTCGGAGCCCTCGACCTGAAGCTGCGCCGCCAGATGCAGATCGAGCTCAAGACCATCCAGGAGTCCGTCGGCCTCACCTTCCTTCACGTGACCCACGACCAAGAAGAAGCCATGACCATGGCCGACACGGTCGCCGTCATGAACAAAGGCCGAATCGAGCAGATGGGAGCACCCGAAGACCTCTACGAGCTGCCCCGCACCGTCTTCGTCGCCAACTTCCTCGGCCAATCCAACCTCTTCACCGGGCCGGTCACCGGCACCACCGCCGACGCCATCTCTGTCGACATCGCGGGAGTGAAAGTGACCGTGCCCAAGGCGCGCGCCGCGCGGCACACCGGCGACATCACCGTCGGCGTGCGGCCCGAGAAGATGACACTGAACCCGAGCAAGCCGAAAGCGGATGCCGCGATCAACGCGCTCGGCCCCGGTCGGGTCATCGACGTCTCGTTCACGGGTGTCAGCACCCAGTACCTCGTCGCCATCCCGGGAGTCGGCGAGGTCACGGTATTCACCCAGAACGTCGGCTTCGGCCCCACCGCCCACGAGGGCGACGAAGTGTGGGTCTCCTGGCACGTCGAGCACAGCTTCGGACTCGAAGACGACCCCGACACCGAACCGAAGTTCGCCGCCGACGCCGACACCCAGATGCTCGCAGCCCAAACCAAGTACCAGCTGCAGTCGGAGCTCGAGTCCGAGGGGGCATAGCTCGTGGCCTTCACCGCGTTCTCCACCGGCACAGCGAAAGAGCAGGCGCCGAGACGCAAGAGCAAGATCGCCCTGCTCCTGCTGCTGCCCGGCATCCTCTACCTCATGCTGTTCTTCCTCGTGCCGCTCGTCGCCCTCATCGCCACCTCACTGCAGGAACCCATTCCCTTCGGCGACTTCGGGCAATACCAGACCGCGTTCCGCTGGCAGAACTACGTCGAGGTGATCACCTCCTACGGCGACCAGATCATCCGGTCCTTCAGCTACGCACTCCTCGCCACCATCTTCGCCCTGTTCTTTAGCTACCCCATCGCCTACTTCATCGGCGTCAAGTGCCGACCCTGGCCGATGCTGCAGAACCTGCTGCTCGTGCTCGTCATCGCCCCCTTCTTCATCAGCTTCCTCCTTCGCACCCTCGCCTGGAAGTCGATCCTCGCCGACGAGGGCATCGTCATCACGAGCCTCAAAGCCCTCGCCCTCATGGGCCCCGACGAGCACTTCACCGGCACCGGGGCCGCCGTCGTCTTCGGCCTCACCTACAACTTCATCCCCTTCATGACGCTCCCCATCTACGCCTCACTCGAGCGACTCGACACGCGACTCCTCGAAGCCGGACGCGACCTTTACGCGAAACCCGCCACCTCGTTCTTCAAGATCACGGTGCCGCTCTCCATGGCCGGGATCGTCTCCGGCGTGCTGCTCACCTTCATCCCCGCCGCCGGCGACTACATCAACGCCTCCAGTCGCTTCCTCGGCTCCTCGAGCACCTCCATGATCGGAAACGTCATCGAGTCCAACTTCCTCGTGAGTCTCAACTACCCCGCCGCCGCCGCCCTCTCGATCATCCTCATGTCGATCATCCTCGTGCTCGTCACCGTCTACGTGAAACGCAGCGGAACGGAGGACCTCCTGTGAGCGCCCCCACCGCCCTCGCCCACGCCTCCACCGACCTGGTTCGCGAAGGAAAGCCCTTCCGCCGCCGCATCGGCCTGGGCTCTTGGCTGCTGCCCTTCTACGTCACCATCGCCTTCGTCTTCCTCCTCATCCCGATCGCCTACACCTTCGTGTTCTCCTTCAACGACTCCCTCAAGTCGAACATCGTCTGGCGCGGATTCACCTGGGACAACTGGCTCAACGTCTGCAACCAGGTGGAAGTGTGCGTCGCCTTCGGCAACAGCCTCATCGTCGGCGCCACCTCAACACTCATCGCCACCACACTCGGCACCATGATCGCGATCGCCCTCGTGCGTTACCGGTTCCGGTTCCGCTCCGGCATCAGCCTGCTGCTGTTCCTACCCATGGCAACCCCCGAAGTGGTGCTCGCCGCCGGCCTCGCCGCCGAATTCCTCA
>DAOMOV010000147.1:0-5065 GCA_035444505.1 Terrimesophilobacter sp. | reverse complement strand
GCACACGCCGCCCGCACACGCGAACGGAACATCCGACCGCACCCGCAGCGCCGCATTCAGCACGGTCTCCCGCGAGTTCAGCGCCGTCGTCACCGTCGACGACACCCCGTCGAGCGTGAAGGTGATCGTGTGGGTGCCCTCGCGTTCATCCACCACCACCGGGCGCCCACGAGCACCCTCCGGCCGATCTGGTCGGTCGGTCGTGAACAGCTCGAACCGCACCGTCGAACGGTCGACGCCAGCCTCCTCGAGAGTGTCCCGCACCAGCTGCACGAGTTCGAAGGGGCCGCAGATGAACCACTCGTCCACGTCGTGCGGACGCACCAGGTTCTCCAGGAACACGCCCAGCCGCTCCGCATCCAGGCGCCCCGAGAACACGTCTGACACGCGCCGCTCCCGCGTCAGCACGTGAAAGAGCGCGAACCGGGCAGGGTAGCGGTCCTTCAGCTCGGCGAGCTCCTCCAGGAACATGACATCCTGAGCCGTGCGGTTCGAGTAGATCAGCGAGAACCGGGTCGAATCGGATGCCGCCAGAATGGTGCGCGCCAGCGCCATCACCGGTGTCACCCCCGACCCCGCCGCGATCGCCGCGTAGTGTCGATCAACGCCCGGCCCCGAGGCATCCGGATCCACCGTCGTCGTGAACGTGCCCTGCGGGCTCATCACATCGATCACCTCGCCGGGCGCCAGCGAGTCGTTCGCCCAGGTCGAGAACTCGCCGCCCAGGTCGCGCTTGATCGCGACGCGCAGTTCACCCGCGAGCGGCGCAGCTCGCGCCCATCGAAGTCGCGGCGCAGCGCCAGGTACTGGCCCGGCGCGTAGTCGTACTCCCCCACCAGCTCCTCGGGCACCGCGAAGGTCACCTCGATCGAGTCTGGCGTGAGCCTGCGAACCTCCCGCACCGTCAAGGAGTGAAAACGCGCCCGCTTGCGCTGCGGGGCAGGCTTCAGCGCCGCGCCGCCATTCGTCGCCATCAGTGCACCTTGAAGTGGTCGAAGGGTTCGCCGCACTCGTTGCAGATGTACAGCGCCTTGCAGCTCGTCGATCCGAAGCGCGACGCCTCCCGCGTGTCCAGCGTGCCGCACTGCGGGCACTTCACCGCGAGCGCCAGCCGCACCGGTCCCGATACCGCGGCACGCCCGGTGGGGGGCGCGATGCCATAGGTCTCCAGCTTGCGCTTGCCGCTCTCGCTCATCCAGTCGGTGGTCCAGGCGGGCGAGAGCACCAACTCGACCCGGGCACCCGTGAATCCCGCCGCAGCGAGGGCCATGACGATGTCGTCGCGGATGGTGTCCATCGCGGGGCACCCCGAGTAGGTGGGGGTGATCGTCACATGCGCACGGCCATCGACGAGCTCGGCGCTGCGCAGAACGCCGAGGTCCTCGATGGTGAGCACCGGAACCTCCGGGTCGAGCACCGTCGCCGCCACCTCCCACACCCGCAAAGCCTCGGCGTCGGCCGGGCGGGGGCGTGCCACCTTCTCGAGCGTGTTCACCAGGTCGCTCCCGGATGCGCCCGAGCCAGCACCTGCATCTCCGCCAGCAGCGGCCCCAGAAACTCGGTGTGGACGCCACGGCGACCGCCGCCGCGCGCTACAAACCCCGTAGGCACCTCCAGCTCTGCCTCAGACAGTACCGCGCCGATGGCCGCATCGAAGCCGTCGCGCAGGCTCGACGGCAGCACCGCCACAGCGCTGTCGACATCACTGCCGAGCGAGACAACAAGGTCGTCATCCTCGAACAGCTCCTCGACGTACGGCCACATGACGGCGAGTCCCGCGATCATGCGCCGACGGGACTCCTCGGTGCCGAGTGCGAGGCGCAGCACCCACTGGGTGGCGTGATCGCGGTGATAGTCGACCTCTTTGACCGCCTTCGCGGCGATCGCGGCGATCGTCGCATCCGCCGACCCTGCGCCGACGAGCCCAGCGAGCCGCCGGTACAGCTCGTACTGGTAGTGGGCGACGATGAGCTGCCGCGCGATCGTGTGAGCGAAGTCGCCGTTGGGCTGCTCGACGAGCTGAACGTTCGTGAACTCGGGCTCGTCACGGAAGTAGGCGAGGTCGTCCTCGGTCTTGCCCCAGGCGAGCGCCGCGTAGCTGAGGAAGGAACGCGCGTGGCCCAACTGGTCGAGGGCGATGTTGCCGAGGGCGATGTCCTCCTCCAGCTCGGGGGCGCGGGCGATCCACCAGCCGAGCCGCTGCGCCAAGATCAGCGCATCATCGCCGAGCCGCAGCGCGTAGCGGGCCACCGCGTCGCTCGGCGCATCCGCCGTAGCCGTGATCTGCTCGGCGGTGAGCGCCTCCCCCGCGGTGATCTTGAACGAGGTGTCGCTCACAGGTGCTTCACTCCCTCGCTCTCGGTGTAGTAGCTGGCGTGGCGGTACTCCTTGCCGCGGGGGCTCTCGAAGAAGGCGCCCTTCGCGTCGGGGTCGCTCGCGGTGATCGCGCTCGACGGAACCACCCAGATCGACACCCCCTCGTTGCGGCGGGTGTACAGGTCGCGGGCGTTGCGCACCGCCATCTCGGCGTCGGGCGCGTGCAGCGACCCCGCGTGCAGGTGCGACAGGCCGCGGCTCGAGCGCACGAACACCTCCCAGAGCGGCCAGACGTCGGCCTCGTTCGCGCCGGGCAGGGTGTCGTTGACGGATGCCGCGGGCGCAGCAGTCTCGCCGGTCACACCTTTCTTCGCCGATTCGCCCTTCACGCCGCTCGGCTTCTTGGCGGCGCTCACGACGCGATCCTCTCCGTGAGTCCAGCGGATGCCTGCTGCCGGGCCGCATAGGCGGCGGCAGCCTCCCGCACCCACGCGCCATCCTCGTGCGCCTGTCGCCGGCGCTCGAGCCGGATCGCGTTGGCGGGGCCGCGACCCTTGAGCACCTCGTAGAACTCGTCCCAGTCGAGTTCACCGAAGTCGTAGTGGCCGCGCTCCTCGTTCCACCGGATGTCGGGGTCGGGCAGGGTGAGCCCCAGCACCTCGGCCTGGGGAACGATCATGTCGACGAAGCGCTGGCGCAACTCATCGTTGCTGAACCGTTTGATGTTCCACGCCATGCTCTGCGCAGAGTTGGGGCTGTCGGCATCCGGCGGCCCGAACATCATCAGTGCGGGCGCGTACCAGCGGTTCACGGACTCCTGCGCCATCGCCTTCTGCTGCGCGGTGCCACGGCTCAGGTGCAGCAGAATCTCGAAGCCCTGCCGCTGGTGAAAGCTCTCCTCCTTGCAGATGCGCACCATCGCCCGCGCGTACGGGCCGTAAGACGCGCGGCACAGCGGCACCTGGTTGCAGATCGCTGCGCCATCGACGAGCCAGCCGATCGAGCCCATATCGGCCCAGGTGGGGGTCGGGTAGTTGAAGATCGACGAGTACTTCGCCTTGCCTGAGATGAGGTCTTCGGTCATCCTGTCGCGACCCACGCCGAGGGTCTGCGCCGCCGAGTACAGATACAGCCCGTGGCCGGCCTCGTCCTGCACCTTCGCCATGAGGATCGCCTTGCGCTTGAGACTCGGCGCGCGCGAGATCCAGTTGCCCTCGGGCTGCATGCCGATGATCTCCGAGTGCGCGTGCTGGGAGACCTGCCTGATCAGCGTCTTGCGGTAGGCATCCGGCATCCAATCGGCGGGCTCGACGCGGTCGTCGGCGGCGATGAGCTCGTCGAAGCGGGCCTGACCGACGGCGTCGTCGGCCGTGGTGGTCGAACCTGGGGATGTGCGCTGTGCGGGTGCGGGGTGAGGCGCCATTACCTGTACCTTCGTGTGCGTTGCGGACTTGTCACGGATGCTTCGGCACGTCACACTAGCGACTGACCGACCGTTCGTTTAGGCTTTGTTCAGGCTAACACCCCACAGATTGGTGGTCAACGATGAGCAGCACCTACGCACGCCCCGAGACGATGCTGCGGGACGACCGCGCCTCCACCGAGCTGCTCGGCATGGAAGTCGTCGAGATGGGCGAGGGCCACGCTGTCGTGACCATGCCAGTGCGGGGCGACATGCTCAACGGCCACGCGATCGTTCACGGCGGACTCGTCTTCACGCTCGCCGACACGGCGTTCGCGATGGCCTGCAACACGGAGGGCACGGTGACCGTGTCATCCGGTGCCGAGATCGTGTTCTTCGCCCCCGCCCACGAGGGTGACCTGCTCACTGCGACCGCGACGCTGCGGGCGGTGCGCGGCCGCAACGGCATCTACGACGTCGCGGTGCGGAACGAGAGCGGTCTCATCGCGGAGTTCCGTGGGCACTCGCGCACGGTTCCGGCAGAGAAGATGCGTAAAGGTGCCGGTGCTGGGGGCGGTGGGGCGTGACCGGCACGGGTACGGTCGCGAGACCACGGGTCAGCCACGATCAGGAGTCGATCCTGCTCGGTGCGGTGGAGGTGTTCAACCGACACGGCTACGACGCGACCTCGATGGGCGTGCTCGCGGAGAATCTGGGGATCACCAAGTCGGCGATCTACCACCACGTGCCCAGCAAAGAGTTTCTGCTCGAACTCGCCCTCGACCGGGCGCTCGGCGGGCTTGAGGCGGTGCTCGCCGACTCGCTCGCTACGACCGGGCCTGCGGTGAGTCGACTCGACTTCGTGCTGCGTGCAGCGACCGAGGTGCTCACCGACCGGCTCCCCTACGTGACGCTGCTGCTGCGGCTGCGCGGCAACACCGAACTCGAACGTGCCGCCGTGGATCGTCGCCGCGCCTTCAACCGCGCCATTGCCGCTCTCGTCGATGAGGCGCAGGCGGACGGTGCGATCCGCACCGACGTGGACTCGCGCACCCTGACCCGCCTTCTCTTCGGCATGATCGGCTCCGTCGCCGACTGGTACCGGCCCGACGCCTACCGCATCGACGCCCGCCTGCGCTACCGCAGAGGCCGTCGCCGACGACATCATCGCCGTCGCCTTCGGCGGCATTCGGGCGTCGTCAGCTGGTTGAGGGATCGCGCAGCGATCTTCTCCAAGTCATCGAGCCATCCACAAGTCTATGGAACTCTTAATATACGCACGGGGTCTTGGACTGCCGCGAGTGCTGCGGGCGGGGCCGCGGCGGCGGTTCCCGCGAGTGAGATGAG
>DAOMOV010000146.1:0-5085 GCA_035444505.1 Terrimesophilobacter sp. | reverse complement strand
GCAGAGCCGCCCAAACCCGAGTACGCGGATGTCGTCACCGACGTCATCGGCTTCCTGCGCGATCGGGTCGCGCAGGCCGAGGCGGCGGGGATGCCGCGGGAAAGGCTCGTCGTCGACCCCGGCCACGATCTCAACAAGAACACGGTGCACACGCTGGAGCTCACTCGGCGGCTGGGCGAGGTCGTGGCGCTGGGCTTGCCGACGCTCGCGGCCGTGTCGAACAAGGACTTCGTGGGCGAGGCGATCGGTCGCGAACAGGGCGAGCGCTTGGAGGGGTCGCTCGCGGCGATGGTGTTCTGCATTCTTGAGGGCGCCCGCATTGTGCGCATGCACGACGCGCGGGCGGCAGTGGATGCGGTGCGCATGACGGAGGCGATCCTCGGCTGGCGCGAGCCAGTGCAAGCGGTGCACAACAACGGATGACTGAGCGACTGGATCGTGTGTGGCCTCATGCCGAGGTCGATGTCAGCGACGATGCTCTCGTCGCCGAGCTGCGCACGGGCGCGCCCGTGCTGCGGGTCAACTTCGTGTCGAGTGTGGACGGCGCCGCGACCCACAACGGGCTCTCCGGCGGCCTCTCGGGCGACGCGGACAAGCGCTACTTCGAGTTGCTCCGTCGCGCGAGCGACGTCGTACTCGTGGGTGCGGGAACGGTGCGGGCCGAGGGGTACGGCCCTCTGCGGGTCAGTGATGACTCAGTGCGCTGGCGTGTGGCGAATGGGCTGCCGGAGCATCCCGTCTTCGCGATCGCGTCGCGCAGCCTTGAGGTCGACCCCGCGATTGTGCGGAAGGCACCCGTGAGGCCGATTCTGGTGACGGTGGCGGATGCGTCAGTCCCCAGCGCACTCGCCGAAGCCGACGTCGTCGTCGCGGGCGAAGGCAGTGTGGAAGGCCAGCGTGTGGTCGGCGCCCTCGCCGAGCGCGGTCTGACGACGGTCCTGTGCGAAGGCGGTCCGCACCTGTTTGCGAGCCTGCTCGCCGATGGGGTCGTCGACGAGCTGTGTCTCACGGTGTCGCCCGTGCTCGAGGGCGGCGATGGCCCGAGGATCACCGCCGGTTTGGGGGAGCCTCACGGCCTTGAGCTGGCAGGCATCCTGCGCTCGAACAGTACGCTGCTGCTCCGCTATCGACGCGCGGGGCTCGTCTAGCTGCCGCCCTTGGCGAGTCGGCTGCGACGGTTCACCCCGCGCACCAGCAGCACCACGAGAAGCAGGAACGCGACGGGGAGTGCGAAGAGCGGGAAGAGGAGCACGCTGGGCCAGAGGCCGTGGCTGAATCCGTCGTCGGCTCCCGCGCCGGCCTGGGTGCCGATGATGACGGCGACGAAGGAGGCGACGCTGAGCAGCACTAGTCCGGCGATGAGGTAGGCGAGGACGCGGTCGAAAACAGATGATTCGTGGTGAGGCTCATTCGGCACCGTCTCAGGATACCCGTAGGCTAGTAGCCACCGTGCTCGCGGCGTGCGAGACATCCGCGGTCCACTAGTTGTGTAGCGAGAGGCTGTGCGCATGCCCACCGGCAGGGTCAAGTTCTATGACGAGGAGAAGGGCTTCGGATTCATCGCGAGCGATGACGGCACCGAGGTGTTTCTGCACGCCTCCGCTCTGCCCGCTGGCGTGACCGTCAAGGCCGGCACGAAGCTCGAGTTCGGCATCGCCGATGGCAAGCGTGGTGCTCAGGCGCTGTCGGTGCGTGTCATCGAGTCGCCCGCTCGTGAGCGGTTGGGGCGCAAACCCGCGGATGACATGGCTGTCATTGTTGAGGACCTTGTGAAGGTGCTTGACAGTATCGGCTCCAACCTGAAGCGCGGCCGGTACCCGGAGAATGCGCAGGCGCGCAAGATCGCGGCGATGCTGCGCAAGGTCGCGGACGAGTTGGATGCCTGAGGCAACCCCCGCCGACTTCGATCTCGCGCGCGAGGCGCTCGCCTCGATCACGTCCGTCGACACGATCGGTGACCCTGCGGGGTTTGTCGATGAGGGTGACGGTGTTGTCACCGTGTACTTCGCGACGACGATGCGCGGGTACGCGGGCTGGCGCTGGACGGTGAGCATCGCCCACGTCGATGGGCTTGAGCCGAGCGTGCTGGAGACCGAACTGACTCCGGGGGAGGGCGCGCTGCTGTCGCCCGAGTGGGTTCCGTGGTCCGATCGGATGGCCGAGTACCGTGCGGCGCAGGCCGCGGCGGGCGCTGACTCCGCTGAGGACAGCGATGACGACGGTGACGACTACAGCATCGATGATTTGGACGATGATGATGACGTCGATGAGGACTTTCGGGAGCACGACGATGTCGATGGTGTCGATATTGACTCCGTGGATGCGGATGGTGACGGGATCATCGACGACGATGTGATCCTCGGGCCCGAGGCCCTGGTCAGTGGGCGTGCCGGTGCGGGCTCAGCGGCGCAGGTGGGTGTAGCCGAGGCCGATGAGGCCGAGGGCGATGCCGACGAGGCAGGTCCAGAACCAGAAGTCGGGACTCGTCGCCCGCGCACCCGGAATAAGAAGCAGGGCGGCGAGAGCGATTAGCCACACTCCGGTGCCGATGAGCATGGGGATGCGGTTGTCTGTCTGCACGGGCGCGGGGTCTGGTTTGCGCACGGACTCGTCGGGTAGCAACCGCATGCCTCCAGAGTAGTGTGACGGGCTGTGGTCTGAGGAGCCGTGGTCTGACGGGCTGTGGTCTGAGGAGCCGTGGTCTGACGGGCTGTGGCGTGAGGGGCTACTGTGCGAGTGCGTCGACCACGTAGTCGATGCAGGTGGTGAGGGCACGCACGTCGTCGGGGTCTATGGCGGTGAACGTGGCGATGCGAAGCTGGTTGCGGCCGAGCTTGCGGTATGGCTCGGTGTCGACGATGCCGTTCGCGCGGAGTGCTGCGGCGACCGCGGCAGCGTCAACGTTCTCGCCGAAGTCGATGGTGACGACCACGGGGGAGCGGTCGGCGGCATCCGCCACGAACGGGGTGGTGTAGCTGGTGCGTTCGGCCCACTCGTAGAGGTGGCCGGATGATTCAGCGGTGCGCGCGTGCGCCCAGGCCAGGCCGCCGTTGCTGTTGATCCAGTTGATCTGGCTTTCGAGCAGGATGAGGGTGGCGAGTGCGGGGGTGTTGAGGGTCTGGTTGAGGCGTGAGTTGCTGATGGCGTTGCTCAGGCTGAGGAATTCGGGGATGTAGCGCTTTCGTGAGGCGATGAGTTCGACGCGTTCGATGGCGGCGGGGGAGAACAGTGCGATCCAGAGCCCGCCGTCGGAGGCGAGGTTCTTCTGGGGCGCGAAGTAGTAGACGTCGGTTTCGCTGACGTCGAAGTCGATGCCACCGGCGGCGGAGGTGCCGTCGACGAGGGTGAGGGAGTCATCCGCTGCTGCGCGGGTGACGGGGGCCATGACGCCGGTGGAGGTTTCGTTGTGCGGCCATGCGTAGACGTCGAAGGCGTCGTCGGGTTCGAGGGTGCTGCGTGATCCGGGGGCTGCGGTGATGACGCGAGGCGGCACAAGAAAGGGGGTGTGGGCGGCGGCGCCGAACTTGGCTCCGAATTCGCCGAAGGCGAGGTGCTGGCTGCGGGTGCTGATGAGGGAGAATGCGGCGGCGTCCCAGAAGGCGGTGGATCCGCCGTTGCCGAGCACCACTTCGTAGCCGTCGGGCAGCCGGAACAGCTCGGCGAGGCCGGTGCGTACGCGACCGACGAGGTCTTTGACCGGTGCTTGGCGGTGGGAGGTGCCGAGAAGGTGCGCGGATGCGGTGAGCGCCTCGAGCTGTTCGGGTCGCACTTTGGAGGGGCCGCAGCCGAAGCGCCCGTCGGCGGGGAGGAGTTCGGTGGGGATGGTGACCGTGGCCATGCTTCATCCTATGGTCCGCACGGCGGGGGCAGGTTCGCGTGGAGTGCGGGCGCGCGCGGGCGTCGGGCATTCGGGCCGCTGAGTGGTTAGGCTTACGTTCGAGTCTTTGTCGCGGGAAGGGGTGTGCACGTGGCTGATCTGATCGACACTACGGAGATGTATCTGCGCACGATCTTCGAGCTGGAGGAGGAGAACATTGTTCCTCTGCGTGCGCGCATCAGCGAGCGTTTAGGGCATTCGGGTCCGACGGTGTCGCAGACGGTGGCCCGCATGGAGCGGGATGGTCTGGTGGTGGTGGAGGATGACCGTCACCTGCGTCTGACGTCGGAGGGCCGCGAGAAGGCGGTCAATGTGATGCGCAAGCACCGGCTGGCGGAGCGCCTGCTGGCGGATGTGATCGGGCTCGACTGGGAGCTGGTGCATGATGAGGCGTGCCGGTGGGAGCATGTGATGAGCGAGCAGGTGGAGAAGCGCCTGCTGGAGTTGTTGGATCACCCGACGCATTCGCCGTACGGCAACCCGATTCCGGGTCTGGAGCAGCTGGGGGATCGGCCCGCGGGGTCGGGCTTTTCTGACGGTGTGGTGAATCTGTCAAATTTTCTGCTCGGAGCAGTGGGACCGCTGAGGGGTACGGTGCGGCGGCTGGGGGAGCCGGTGCAGTATGAGCCCGAGCTGCTGGGGCAGCTGCGAGCGGCGGGCATTGTGCCGGATGCGAGGGGCGAGTTCTCGACGTCGGGCGAGTACACGATGGTGCAGATGGATGACGCGTCGGAGTCGCTGGAGCTGCCGGTGGAGATCGCCCAGCACATTTACGTCGACATTAAGCCGGGTTAACGGCTGGGTTGCTATGCGACGCACTGCGGCGCGTCAGCGGCGGTGTGGGGCGTGGTTTCGGCGTATTGTGGAGAGTCTGCTCGATTCGCGAGCGTGCAAGGAGTGCCTGATGAGTCGGGGTCGCACCGTCCAAACCGTGGATGAGCGCGCTCTCTTTCTCATACGGCGGAGCAGCGGATACGCCTGCCTTGGCGTGTCCGTGACGTGAAAGCACCGCTTTTTCGGCGGTGTTTTTTGTTTCTGCTCTCTCCTGCTCGCGTGACGGGCCGACGAGTCGAACACCTGCAAGCCGTGCAGGTCTCTTCGGAAGGAACCACAATGCGCACTCTCGTTCTCAACGCGGGCTTTGAGCCTCTCGCGGTCGTGTCGTTCAAGCGGGCCATCGTGCTCGTGCTGAACGACAAGGCGACTGT
>DAOMOV010000145.1:0-5087 GCA_035444505.1 Terrimesophilobacter sp. | reverse complement strand
GCGTGGCATCGAGCCAGGTGCGGTTGACTTCGGCGACAAGCGTTGCGCGGAGCACAGCGGCGGCGCGGATGGCTGCGACGCGGTCGGCCCGGGTGATGGTGCCGGTCTTGAGGATGCGTTGCAGCAGAGGGAGTGTGTCGCGGGTCATGGCGGTGACACGGTCGGGGGGTGCCTCGGTGTCGGATGCGGTGGGGATCTGCCGGGAGTGACGTGCCCTTTCGATCGTGCGCAGAATGGTCTCCGTGTAGGTGGCCGCCGCGGCGGTGAGGGCGAGGATGGGAGAGACCGCGATGACGGCAAGCACCAGGGCAGGCAGGGTGGTGTCACTGCCGAGCACCCTGATGAGTACCAGGAATCCCGCGATCACGGTGCTGGTGACGCCGACTGCGACGAGTTCCGTGGGCGGTCGGTAGGGGCTCATCGCGACGACGAGGCCCGTGATGATGAAAACCGGGTACGCGTCGCCGACATCGAAGGTGGCGTGGTTCTGCGCCCACAGGGTGGCGGCCATGGCGAGCAGAGCGGTGATGTGGATGCCGACGTGCCGTCGCCCCGTGAAAGGGCTGCGGCGGGGAGCGGTCCACCAGATGGTGAGTGCTGCGGCGAGGACGGCGAGCCCGGTTCCTGCGATGGCGAAGCCAGGGTTGGGTGTGACGGTCCAGTGGGCGATGGTCATGACGGTCGCGTAGACGCCTGTGCTCCCTGCGAGGAGCACCCAGAGTGTGCGGCTCTCGCCGCTGCCAAGGGGGTCCAGTTTCGCTCTCGTTCGTTCACGCATCCGCTGCTACTCCGTTGTGGGAGGCGACAGTGTCGTGCTCGGCGTCGGGAACGCGCAACATGATGGACGTGCCTTGGCCGGGGGTAGTCCACACATGCACCCGGCCCCCGATGCTGTCAATGCGTCGTCTGACTGAGGTGCTCAGCCCCAGCCTGTCGGCGGCGGTATTGGCTTCGTCGAACCCGTTGCCGGCGTCGATGATCATGACGCAGACGTCCGTGTCGGTGCCGTAGATGGCGACTTCTGCGCCCCTGACACCGGAGTGTTTGAGCACGTTGCTGAGGCACTGGCCGGCGGCGAGGGCGAGGGCGAGGCTCGTGTCGGCGTCGAGTCTGCCGAGAACGGCGGGGTCGCCGGTAACGTCGACACTGAGCCCGAGCAGCCGCGCGTCTTGCACGGCGGCGAACAGGGGCGTCTGCTGCCATTCGGCGCTGGCTGCCCGGCCACGATCGTGCATGCTCCTGATCCAGGTGCCGCTCGTGACGGTGTCGACGTTTCGTACGAGCTGGTCGCGCAGCACCGCAGAAATCTCACCGAGCGGCGAGGTCGCGATGGTGTGCAGCTGGCCGAGCACGGTGTCGTGTACGAGGGCAGCGGCGCGCTGTTCGAGTTGCTCGCGTTGGTGGGCGTCATAGTCGTCGACGGATGCTTGCTGCAGCTGTTCCCACACCGTGCGCACCTGGGGGCTGACGAGCCCCACTATGGGCCGAAGAAGGCCGACGGCGAGCGCGGAGAGCAGCATGGTGAGCGAGAACTCGTAGGGGGTGCCGAGTGCGACGCTGGAGGCGATCATGGCGCCTTCGGACGTGACGTAGCCGAGGGCGGTCCACAGGATGCCCGCGGAGACGCTCGTGCCGACGGCACCGCACAGGATGAGGGCGAGCCGCACCGCGAAGAGGCCGAGCCCGGCATCCGTGAGCTCACCGGTCGCGAGCTCTGTGGTCGACAGGTTGAGGGTGAAGATCACGATTCCACCGAATACGAGATAGGCGAGGGCTAATGAACTGCTCGGCGAAGACAGGCGGGCGACGAGCAGCACGATCAACGGCACTATTGCGAGCCCGACGGCCCAGAACCAGTGGTCTGGGCGTTCCGTCTGCATGACCAGGGTCACGAACACGGCGAGGCCGAGCAGGGTGGCGGCGCCCACTTGTTGTCCTCGCGTGAGCGCGCGGCCGAGGGTGTTCTCGTCGACTCGTTCGGGCACCCCTAGCGGCTTCGCAGCGAACTCTCGATCGTCCGTGTTGGGCGCCATGGGTTGCTACCGCTGCAGCCGGAGGACTTTCGACGTTGAGGTGAGCGCCTTGCTCACCGCGGTTTTGCTCGTGCCGACCTGCGCGCCGTGACTGGGCACCATGGTGCTGATGCGGTTCTCCCAACCAGCCATCCGGTCGGGAAAGCACTTCTGCAGCACGTCGAGCATGATGGGCACTGCGGTGGATGCCCCGGGTGAGGCCCCGAGGAGTCCCGCGATTGTGCCGTCGCCGCCCGTGACGACTTCGGTGCCGAACTGCAGGATGCCGCCCTTGGTCGCATCCTTCTTGATGACCTGCACGCGCTGACCCGCGGTGATGGGGTACCAGTCCCGGGGGTTCGCGGTGGGCATGAAATCGCGGAGCGCGCGGAACCGGGTGCGGCTGCTCGCGAGCACCTGCGTGATGAGGTACCAGGTGAGGCCAAGGTTGTCGAGTCCGGTTTTGAGCATGGGCCCGATGTTGCCGAACCGGATCGACAGCGGCAGGTCGAGCCACGACCCCCGCTTCAGGAATTTGGGGGTGAAGCCCGCGTAGGGGCCGAACATGAGGCTCGCGCTGCCGCCGATCACTCGGGTGTCGAGGTGCGGCACCGACATGGGCGGCGCGCCGACGGATGCCTTGCCGTACACCTTCGCGAGGTGCTGCGACACGAGCTCGGGTTTGTCGGTGCGGTAGAACTTGCCGCTCACCGGGAACCCGCCGTAGCCCTTCGCCTCAGGAATGCCTGACTTCTGCAGGAGCTTCAGGGCGCCGCCGCCAGCCCCGACGAAGACGAACCGGGCCCGCACTTCAGACGGGGTCTTGCCGATGGTGCGGCGCATCCGCACTCGCCAGGTGCGGTCCTTCTCACGGCGCAGGCCCGTGACTTTCTGGTTCATGTGCAGCTTCGCGCCCTTGCTCTGCGCGGTGGCGAGGAGCGCGTGGGTGAGGGCTCCGAAGTCGACGTCGGTTCCCTCGGGTGACCGGGTCGCGGCGACGGGCTCGCTCTTGCTGCGCCCACGGATGATGGACGGCGCCCAGCGGTGAATCACGGCCGGGTCGTCGCTGAACTCCATGCTCGCGAACAGGGGGTGTTTGCTGAGGGCGTCGAAGCGGCGCCGGAGGAACGCGACGTTCTCCTCACCCCACACGAAGCTCATGTGTGGCACCGTGTTGATGAACGCGGATGGGTCGGGCAGGTCACCGGTCTCGGTGAGGTGCGACCAGAACTGGCGCGAGACGTGGAACTGCTCGTTGATCTTCACCGCCTGCGCGATGTCGACCGAGCCGTCGGGCTGCTCTTTCGTGTAGTTGAGCTCGCAGAGGGCCGCGTGGCCTGTGCCGGCGTTGTTCCACGGGTTAGAGCTTTCGAGCGCGACATCGTGGAGGGTCTCGAAGATGCGGATCTCCCACGACGGTTCGAGCTTCTGCAGGATGACGGCGAGGGTGGCGCTCATGATTCCCCCACCGATGAGGGCAACGTCGACGGGTTTGGCTGGACTCACGGCACCAGTCTATTGCTCGGGTGGGGTGACACGGGTTGGCGGTTGGTCCGGTTCGGGGGCGGCGGCAGAGGACCGGCTCAGCGGCGGGCGGCGAGGCGCTCGGCGACGAGTTCGGCGAGCTGCACCGCGTTGAGCGCGGCACCCTTGCGCAGGTTGTCATTGCTGATGAAGAGGGCGAGACCCCGGGCATCCGGAACGCCTTCGTCTTGACGGATGCGGCCCACAAAGCTGGGGTCTTCACCGGCGGCCTCGAGGGGGTTGGGAATGTCGCTGAGGCGCACCCCCGGGGCAACGGCGAGCAGTTCGCGGGCGCGCTCGGGCGTGAGGGGTCGCGCGAACTCGGCGTTGATGGAGAGGGAGTGTCCGGTGAAGACGGGCACGCGCACGCAGGTTCCACTGACCCGCAGGTCGGGGATTTCGAGGATTTTGCGGCTCTCGTTGCGGAGCTTCTTCTCCTCGTCGGTCTCCCCCAGGCCGTCGTCGACGACGGAGCCGGCGAGGGGCACGACGTTGAAGGCGATCGTGCGGGGGAACACCTGCGGTTCGGGGAAGTCGACGGCGTCGCCGTCGGTGACGAGCCCGATGAGGTTCTCTTCGGCGACAGCCCGGGCCTGCCCGGCCAGTTCTTCGCCGCCCTTGAGTCCGGCACCGGAAACGGCCTGGTAGGTGCTGACGATGAGACGCTCGAGTCCCGCCTCCTGGTGCAGAGCTTTGAGCACGGGCATGGCGGCCATGGTGGTGCAGTTGGGGTTGGCGATGATCCCCTTGCGGGCTTCGTCGATGGCGTGCGGGTTGACCTCGGAGACGACGAGGGGCACCTCGGGGTCCATGCGCCAGCCGCTGGAGTTGTCGATGACGGTGACCCCGGCCTCGGCGAAGCGTTGAGCCTGCGCCTTAGAGAGGGTGGCGCCCGCGCTGAAGATGGCGATGTCGAGACCGGTGGGGTCGGCGGTGGCGGCATCCTCGACGGTGATCTGCTGGCCCTTGAACTCGAGCACGGTGCCGGCCGAGCGCGCTGAGGCGAAGAAGCGGACTTCGGATGCCGGGAAGCCCCGCTCCTCGAGCAGCTGCCGCACGACCGTGCCGACCTGTCCGGTGGCGCCGACGACGCCGATGGAGACGGGGGTTGTGGAGCGGGCTGTGGTGGTCATCGCCCGGTCCCTGCGTAGACGACGGCGTCGGCATCGGCGTCGAGTTCGAAGGCGGTGTGCACGGCGCGCACGGCGTCTTCGATGGTGTCGGCGCGGGTGACGACGGAGATGCGAATCTCACTGGTGGAGATCATCTCGATGTTGATGCCGGCGGCGTAGAGGGCGGTGAAGAGTTTCGCGGAGACGCCGGAGTTGGTGCGCATGCCGGCACCGACGAGGGCGAGCTTGCCGATCTGGTCGTCGTACTGAAGGCTCTCGAACCCGATGTCGTTCTGCGCAGCCTGCAGGGTCTGCACGACGCGCGGGCCGTCGGCCATGGGGAGGGTGAAGGAGATGTCGGTGAGCCCGGTTTCGGCGGCGGACACGTTCTGCACGATCATGTCGATGTTGGCGTCGGTGGTGGCGACGAGGTTGAAGA
>DAOMOV010000144.1:0-5121 GCA_035444505.1 Terrimesophilobacter sp. | reverse complement strand
CATCCCGGACGTTCCGGCGCTGCCGAAGAAGAGGGCGTAGAGCGACCACCCGAAGGCGGCGATCACGCCGACACTGATGAGGGTGTCCATGGTGGCAGCCCCGTGCCGGGCGTTGATCGCGGCGGCGCGGTGGAACGGCCACGCACCCCACACGGCGACCGGCGCGGTGAGGGTGAGCGCGAGCCACTGCCAGTTCGTGAACTGCAGGGCGGGGATCATGGAGAGCACCGCGACTGGCACGGCGAGGACGGCCGAGATCACGAGCCGCTGTCGCAGGGCGGCAAGTTCGGCATCCTGAGCCGTCGGCCTCGGCTCGTCGTCGCCGGTGACCGGCGCGGGCGGCGGTGCGGCGTGATACCCGGCAGCTTCGACGGCGGCTATGAGCTCGTCGAGGTCGACCTCAGCCGAGCGGATGCTCGCCTTCTCGGTCGCATAGTTCACGGTGGCGTCGACCCCGGGCAATTTGTTGAGCTTGCGCTCGATGCGGGTGGCGCAGGAGGCGCAGGTCATGCCGCTGATGTCGAGCTGGACATCGAGTTGCGCGGCGGTGTCGCTCACGGCGCGGCCTAGGGTGCTGTGGCGAGCGTGTAACCGGCCTCCTCGACAGCGGCGCGCACGGCGGCGGCGTCGAGCGGGGACTCGCTGGTGACGTGCACGGCGGATGCGCCGCCCGCGTTGAGGTCAACCGTGACGGCGGTGACACCGTCGATCTCGGTCAGCTCCTCGGTGACACTGCTGACGCAGTGGCTGCAGGTCATTCCGGTGACGAGGTAGTCGGTGGTGGTCATGGTGGTTGCCTCTCGTGACTGTTGTTTAGGAGCGGACAAGGCGGGCGATAGCGGCGCTGGCTTCTCGGATCTTCTCGTCGGCGACGGGACCGCCCTGCATGCTCGCTTCAGCGACGCAGTGGGTGAGGTGGTCGTCGAGCAGTTGCAGCGCAACGGACTCAAGGGCGCTCTTCGCTGCGGAGACCTGGGTGAGCACGTCGATGCAGTACTTGTCGTCATCGATCATGCGGGCGATGCCGCGCACCTGGCCCTCGAGTCGGCGCAGGCGCTTGAGCAGCGCATCCTTGTCGTCGACGTAACCGTGCGTGTGCTCCGGCGCAGAACGACGGTCACTTCTGACCGTTGCGGTCGGCGCCAGCGCCGACGCCCGTGCCGGGGGTCGGGGGTGCTGCTCTGACATGGCTCCTCCTGCCGCAAGCGTAGCATACCCCTCGGGGGTATGTGGTGCAGTAAGTTTAGCGCCAAGTGACGCTCGAAGGGGAGCACCGTTGACCGAACTCAGCACTGCGGAGCAGAAGGTGCTCGACGCCATCGACGAGACCGCGCTCGTGCAGGAACTCATTGACCTCATCCGTGTGCCGAGTGTGACCGGTACCGACGCGGAGTCCGACCTGCAGCACCGGTTCCGGGGGCAGCTCGACGAGCTCGGTTTCGAGGTGGATGCGTGGAAGCTCGACCTCGCAGAGCTGGAGGCCCACCCTGACTTCCCGGGCACGGAGGCGCCGCGCGTCGAGGGCTACGGGGTCGTCGGTCAGATCGGTGCGGCGGGAACGCCCGCACTCGTGCTGCAGGCGCACGTGGACGTGGTGCCGACCGGCGACCTGGACAAGTGGGTGGACCGCGATCCGTTCAGCGGCGAGGTGCGCGATGGCATCGTGCATGGCCGCGGGGCGTGCGACATGAAGGCGGGGGCGGCCGCGAACCTGGCGGTGGCGCGGGCGCTCGTGGCGTCGGGGGTGCCGCTGGTGCGCCCGTTCGCGCTGCACTCGGTGGTGAGCGAGGAGGATGGCGGACTCGGTGCGTTCGCGACGATGCTGCGCGGCCACGACGGCGAGGCGGCGGTGCTGACGGAGCCGACGAGCGGCAAACTCGTCGTCGCCAACGCGGGCGCGCTGACGTTCGAGCTGCGCGTTGCGGGGCGGGCCGCACACGGCAGCACCCGGCTGGAGGGGCACAGCGCGATTGAGGCGTTTCTGCCGATCTTCGCCGCGCTGCACGAGCTGGAGCGGTCGCGAAACGCGTCGCCCGACCCGCTGTTCGGCGAGTACGACTTACCGTACCCGATTTCGGTCGGGCGAGTGAGTGCGGGCGACTGGGCGAGCAGCGTGCCCGATCTGCTTGTCGCGGAGGGACGGATGGGCGTGCTCCTCGGCGAGGACCCCGCGACGGCCCGCGCTGCTCTCGAGGCGGCCGTAGCATCCGCCGGTGCTCGCGATGCCTGGCTGCGTGACCACCCGGTGGAGGTGTCGTGGCCGGGAGGCCAGTTCGCGAGCGGGCGCATCGACCCGTCGCACTCGCTCATCGGGGAGATGACCGAGGCGATCGCGACCGCCGAAGGGCGCTCCGCGGGCCAGACGGCCGCCCCGTACGGGAGTGACCTGCGTCTCTACAACGGGATCGGGGGCATCCCGTCGCTGCACTACGGCCCCGGCGACGTGCGCTTCGCCCATGCTCCGCGCGAGCAGGTCGCCATCGAGGAGCTCCTGCGCACCACGCGCTCGCTTGCACTGCTCGCCGTGCGGCGGTGCGTGGCGCCGGGGTCCGCACTCTAGGCTCTCGCCCATGACCGCGCAGGAAACCTCTTCTGGCCCACTCGCGGGCATCCGGGTGCTCGAGCTCGCGAGCATCGGCCCGGGCCCGCACGGCGCGATGATGCTCGCCGACCACGGCGCCGACGTGGTGCGCATCGAGCGGCGCGGCGCCGGGCGACACCTGAACGACTGGCTGATGCGCGGGCGGCGCTCCATCGAACTCGACCTCACCACCGCCGACGGGCTCGACACCGCCCTGCGCCTGGTTGACGCTGCGGACGTGCTCATCGAGGGCAACCGGCCCGGGGTGGCCGAGCGGCTCGGCATCGGCCCCGAAGTGTGCCTCGCCCGCAACCCCGGGCTCGTGTATGCGCGGATGACGGGGTGGGGCCAAGAGGGGCCGCACGCGGCACACGCGGGTCACGACATCAACTACCTCGCCGTCACCGGAACCCTCCACGCCACGGGTCGCGCGGGTGAGCGCCCCACCCCGCCGCTGAATCTGGTGGCGGATGTCGCGGGCGGCTCCCTCATGCTCGTCACCGGGGTGCTCGCCGCCCTTGTCGAGCGGGGCCGCACGGGTCGCGGCCAGGTGATCGACGTGGCAATGGTTGACGGTGCCGCAGTGGCAAGCCAGATGCTGTGGAGCCTGCGCGCCCAAGACATGTGGCGGGACACCCGCGGCGGAAACCTGCTCGACGGGTCGTGGCCCTGCTACGACACCTACGAGTGCGCCGACGGGCGGTGGGTCGCCGTGGGCGCCATCGAGCCCGCGTTCTACGCCCGCCTGCTCGACGGTCTCGGTCTCGGCCTCGGCGAGGTTCCCGACCGAGACGACCCCGCGCAGTGGGGAGGGTTGCGGACCGTTCTCGCCGAGCGCTTCCTCACCCGCACCCGCGACGAGTGGGCCGTGCACTTCGACGGAACGGACGCGTGCGTGTCGCCCGTGCTCACCTTCGCGGAGAGCGCGTGGAACCCGCACCTCGCATCCCGTGGCACGATCATCACCCCGGGAGGCGTTCCTCAGGCGGCGCCCGCACCCAGGTTCTCCGAGCATCCGCACCCGCGAGAAGTGCGACGGCCACCCGCACTGGGCGCCGACCGGGAGAGCATCCTCAGCGACTGGCTCGGCTGAGGGCTCGGGGCTGCTGCACCCCGGAGCACCGATCGCGTCAACCCACGCCTGAGCGAGATGTCCGATTTCCGCCAGCGGAAGCGGTGACCGACGACAATCATGGACACATGAGCGAGTACCAGATCCACGCCCTGACCACGAGGAACGAGGGCATTGCGTTGCCCGCGGAGGGCGGGGAGCCCCTGCGGTGCTGCCTGCGCAACGCGACCGAAGGCGAAGAGCTGATTCTGTTCAACTACGAACCGCCCCTGCCCGCCGCGAGCCCATACCGGGAGACCGGTGCCGTATTCACCCACGCCGACGAGTGCGCGGGGCCCGCGGCCACCGGGTATCCCCAGGAGTGGGTCGGGCGCAAGCAGGTCTTGCGCGCCTATGACGCGCGCGGCTGGATCCACCCGTCGACCCGTGTTCACGACGGCACCGACCCCGACGCGGCGATCACCAGCATCCTTGCTGACCCGGATGTCGTGCTGATCCACAGTCACAACGTCGCCTACGGGTGCTACATGATGGCGATCACCCGCGCGTGACCGAACCAGAAGCTTAGAAAAACGAAGACCACTATGTGAGTGGCCTTCGTTTTTTGGCGGTGACGGTGGGATTTGAACCCACGGTGGAGGTTCGCTCCACACGACTTTTCGAGAGTCGCACCTTCGGCCGCTCGGACACGTCACCGTCGGAAAGTTTAGTACAACGAAACGAGCGCCCGTAACTCACGGCTTGCCTCGGCAATTACACCGAACCGAGGCATTGCTGACCGCGCGAATCTGCCGCTAGCATGACGACACCCCGAGCGAAGGAGCGACGATGCCCCAGGGCAGATCCGATGTCGTCGTCGTCGGGGCGGGGATCGCGGGCCTCACCGCCGCCTATCGCGCGCAGCAGGCCGGCCTCAGTGTCGTCGTTCTAGAGCGTGAAGGGCACGTCGGCGGCCGCATGCGCACGACCGAGTGGGAAGGTTTCCGACTCGACCCGGGCGCCCAGTTCTTCACCGGCGGCGACGTCTACCTGCTCGACATGGTCGAACAGCTCGGCCTCAGCGACCAGGTTCACGCCCGGGTTGACGGCGGCCTCTACTTCGCCACTCTGCGCGATGGAACCATTCACCCCGTCGACTTCCTCTCGATCGCGAGCTACCTGCGCTGGAAAGGCGTGTCTCTCGCAGCGCGGCTCTCCATGCTCAAACTGCTACCCCACCTCATGCGCAGGATGCGCAGCAACGTCTATGAGCCTGACCAGTCGCCGGGACGCGACGACGAAGACTTCGAACAATTCTTGCGGGGCCGGATCAGCGCGGAGATGTACGAGTACTGGGCGCATCCGACCTTTCAGACCAACTGCAGCTACTCAGGCCCTGATCTATCGAAGAAGGCGCTGCTCGCTCTGCTTGCAGGCCACCTCGGCACGAGGAGCTACCGCTTCGACCGAGGTATGGGCACGCTGCCCG
>DAOMOV010000143.1:0-5133 GCA_035444505.1 Terrimesophilobacter sp. | reverse complement strand
GTGCTGATCGTTCCGTTCCTGTGGTCGTTCGTCGCGAACCTCGCCGATGTCTCCCTCTTCTACATCGCCTTCTGGGCCCTGGGGGCGCCCGTGGACCCCGCGATCGTGCTCATCGCCTACGGGCTCTCCAGCATCACGGCGATCACCGTCGTCACCCCTGGTGGGGCCGGCGCCTATGAGGCCGTGATGATCGGCTTTCTCGCCTCGGCGGGGGTCGCAGCGGATATCGCAATCGCGGGCACTCTGCTCGCGCGCGTGATCCTCATGGTCGGCACCATCGTCTTCGGCTATCTGTTCTACCAGGACACGATCATGCGGCACGGCAAAGCGCCGGTGTCGCCTACGCTGCCGCGAGCGCCGAAGTCAGGCGAGCCTGAAGCCGAGAGCTAGGGATGCTCCCCCTCTCGCCCGTGCGGCGGTCCCAGAACTCGACGGTGCCCTCGGCAGCGTCACGGCCCGCGATGACGATGAAGGGCACGCCGAGCAGCTCTGCGTCGCCGAACTTCACGCCGGGTGACACTTTGACGCGGTCGTCGTAGAGCACCTCACGGCCCGCAGCGTCGAGTTCGGCGACGACGGCTTCAGCGAGGTCGTAGGCGACCTGGTCCTTTCCGGTGGCGATGACGTGCACGTCGAAGGGGGCCACCTCGGGCGGCCAGATCAGACCCTTGTCGTCGTGGTTCGACTCGGCGATGATCGCGAGGATGCGGGTCACACCGATTCCGTAGGAGCCCATGGTGACGGTGACGAGCTTGCCGTTCTCGTCGAGCACCTGCAGCCCGAGAGCATCCGCGTACTTGCGGCCGAGCTGGAACACGTGACCGATCTCCATGCCGCGCGCGAGCTCGACCGGTCCCGAACCGTCAGGGGCTGGGTCGCCCGCGAGCACCTCGGCGGCCTCGATCGTGCCGTCGGCGGCGAAGTCTCGGCCCGCGACAAGCCCGAAGACGTGCTTCTCGTCTTCGTTGGCGCCGGTGATCCACTGGGTTCCCGAGACAACGCGCGGGTCGAGGAGATAGCGGATGCCGGTGCTCGACTTCTCGCCCAGCACAGGCCCACGGGCCGACCAAGGCCCGATGTAGCCCTTCGTGAGCGCCGCCTTCGCGCTTGCAGCGTGCTGGGCAAAATCGGCGTCGGTTGCCGCTTCGACCTCGGCGGGTGCGACGGCGACCTCGACGCGCTTCAGGTCGACGTCGCGGTCACCGGGAAGGCCCACGATGAGCAGTTCCCGGGAGCCGTCGAGGTGGGTGAGGGCGAGCACGACGTTCTTGAGGGTGTCGGCCGCAGTCCACGGGCGGTCCTCGCGAGGGTATTCGGCGTTGGCGAGCTCGACGAGGGTCGCGATCGTGGCGGAGTTCGGGGAATCGAGCACGCGCGCCTCAGGCAGCCCCTCAGTGGGCAGCGCATCCGGAACCACCGTCGTGAACGCCTCGACGTTCGCCGCGTAGCCGCCCGCCGAGCGCACGAAAGTGTCCTCCCCGACGGGGGTGGGGTGCAGGAACTCCTCCGAGCGCGAGCCGCCCATCGCGCCGGCATCGGCCTGCACGATCACGTAGTCGAGACCCAGACGCTGGAAGATGCGCTCGTAGGCGTCGCGGTGCGCCTGGTAGGAGGCGTCGAGTCCGGCATCCGTGTAGTCGAAGCTGTAGGAGTCCTTCATCGAGAACTCACGACCACGCAGCAGGCCGGCGCGGGGGCGGGCCTCATCGCGATACTTGTCCTGGATCTGGTAGATCGACAGGGGCAGGTCTTTGTAGCTCGAGTAGAGGTCCTTCACGAGCAGGGTGAAGACCTCCTCGTGGGTGGGGGCGAGCAGGTAGTCGGCGTCGCGTCGGTCCTTGAGGCGGAAGATGCCGTCGCCGTACTCCTCCCAGCGACCCGTCGCCTCGTAGGGCTCACGCGGCAGCAGGGCGGGAAAGTGCACCTCCTGGGCGCCCATCGCCTCGAGCTCTTCACGGATGACTCGCTCCACGTTGCGACGCACGCGCAGCCCCAGTGGCAGCCACGCGAAAATGCCCGGGGCCTGGCGCCGGATGTAGCCGGCCCGCACCAGCAGGCGGTGGCTCTCCACCTCGGCGTCGGAGGGGTCTTCACGCAGGGTGCGCACAAAAAGTTGGCTGAGTCTCGTCGTCACAGTTTCTGAGTCTACTTATGCCGCACGGCGACCCTCGGCGGTACGCTGAAGGGCACGGTTCGACGGATCATTCTGAAGCATTGACGAGAGGGCGCCCGATGTCGCCGAAGCCGACGCTCGACGCGGTGGACAGACGCATCGTCGCCGCGCTCGGACGCGACGCGAGGCTCTCGGTGAGGCAACTCGCGGAGCAGGTGCACGTGTCGCGGTCAGCGGCACACGCGCGCCTCACCCGGCTGGTCGATGAGGGCGTGATCACCGGTTTCCACGCCGCCGTCGACCGGGAGAAGCTCGGGCTCTCGCTGACGGCTCTCGTCATCGTCAAGGTCGATACGGACTGGTCCACCGTGTCGGAGGCTCTCGCGACGCTGCCGTTCGTGGAAAAGGCGCAAGCACTCGGTGGCGATGTCGACATCCTGCTCACCGTCAACGCGCCCGACCATGACGCCCTGTCGGAGACGATCCTGCGACGCATCCACACGACGCCCGGTGTCGCCTCGACGCGGTCATACATCGTGCTCGACGAGAAAGCGGGCACACCGCCCGAACAGTCGACGGACATTTGGCAGCTCTGAGCGAGCAGCAGCAGCTGTTTGTCCGGCTGCCGAGCGCGGTCACGGCCACCCGTTCAGAGTGCCTCGAAATGCGGCTCTGACCAGCTTTTTCCGGCGCACAATGGTGCCATGAGCCTCAACGTTGAGACCCCTGTTTCTGTTGGTTTACCCGACCCGGAACCACTGCGGCTGATCGACGACTCTGGCCGTGCCGTGCCCGCGAAACGCAGGCAGGGCTTTGAGCTTCCGGATGACAGCCAACTCGTCGACCTGTACCGCGCCATGGTCGTCGCACGCCGCTGGGACACCCAGGTCACCGCGCTCACTCGCCAGGGCCGCCTCGCGACCTACCCCTCGACTCTCGGTCAAGAGGCCACCGAGATGGGTACGACCCTCGCGCTCGAGCCGACCGACTGGCTATTCCCCACCTACCGCGACTCGATCGCCCTGCGTCAGCGCGGCATCGACCCGGTCGAGATTCTCAGCGGCTTCCGCGGCGACTGGCACTCCGGCTGGGATCCGCACGCTCACCGCACGGCGATTCAGGCCACCCCGCTCGCAACGCAGACCCTCCACGCCGTGGGGCTCGGGATGGCCGCGAAACTGCGCGGCGAGAAGATCGCCACCGTCGCCTTCGTGGGTGACGGTGCCACGAGCGAGGGCGACACGCACGAGGCGTTCAACTTCGCCGGTGTGTGGCAGACCCCCACGGTGTTCATCGTGCAGAACAACCAGTTCGCGATCTCCGTTCCCCTGTCTAAGCAGACCCGTGCCCGCACCCTCGCCGACCGCGCCATCGGCTACGGCATCCCCGGCCACCACGTCGACGGCAACGACGCGGCCGCCGTGTTCGCCGTCGTCTCCGACGCTCTCGCCCGAGCCCGCTCCGGCGGTGGGCCCACGATCGTCGAGTGCGTCACCTACCGCATCGAGGCGCACACGAACTCCGACGACCCCACCCGGTACCGCTCAGCGAGTGATGTCGCCGAATGGAAGGGTCGAGACCCACTGGAGCGGCTCGAGAAGTACCTCGTGTCGCAGAAGCTGCTGTCGGATGCCGTGCGCACCTCCATCACCGACGAGGCCGAACAGGTTGCCGCCGCCACGCGGGACGCCATGAACACCGAGGTCTCGCACGACCCGCTGGAGCTCTTCGAGCACGTCTATGCGACCGAGCGGGCCGGCCTGCGCGAGCAGCGCGACTTCCTCGCCGCCGAAGCTGCCGCAGGGGTGGCTTCGTGAGTGGCGCTTCGGCTGTCGCGGCGACGGGCGCAGCATCCGCCACCGAGCCCGCTCCTGCGAGTGTGACCATGGCGGGGGCCCTCAACGCGGCCCTCCGCGATGAGCTCGCCGCCGACCCGAACGTGGTCGTGTTCGGCGAGGACGTCGGGCCGCTCGGTGGGGTGTTCCGGGTGACGGATGGCCTGCACGCCCAGTTCGGCGAGCAGCGGGTGTGGGACTCCCCCCTCGCCGAGTCGGGCATCGTGGGCACCGCGATCGGCATGGCCATGTACGGGCTGCGGCCCGTCGTCGAGATGCAGTTCGACGCCTTCAGCTACCCCGCGTTCGAGCAGATCGTCTCCCACGTGGCGAAGATGCGCAACCGCACCCGAGGGCGGGTTTCGCTGCCCCTGGTCATCCGCATTCCCTGCGCCGGCGGGATCGGCGGGGTGGAGCACCACTCCGACTCGTCGGAGGCGTACTGGACTCACACACCCGGCCTCACCGTCGTGACACCGTCGAACCCTGCCGACGCCTACTCGATGCTGCGGGAGGCGATCCGCTCGGATGACCCCGTCATCTTCATGGAGCCGAAGAGCCGCTACTGGGCGAAAGACACCCTCACCCTGCCGGTGCAGACCGAGCCGATGAACCGCGCCGTTGTCGTGCGCGAGGGCTCCGACGTGACGCTGATCGCGTACGGATCCACCGTGAAGACGGCGCTCGAGACCGCCGACCTCGCCGCCGAGGAGGAGCTCTCCGTCGAGGTCATCGACCTGCGCAGCCTCTCCCCCTTCGACGACGACACAGTCGGCGCCTCCGTGCGCAAGACCCACCGCGCTGCCGTGCTGCACGAGGCGCACGCCGCTCATCCAGAGGATCCAGCGCGACCACAGCCGCGGGGCGAGGTCGTACGGCGAGCCCACGCGGTCGCGCACGCGGAACAGCGCCGAGAGTAGCACCCAACTGCCGAAGACGACGGTCGCGAGCACGGTGCCGACGAGGACGAACAGCGCGCGGATCAACGGGGGCTCCGGTGGCGCATCAACGCGCGAAGTGATCGTGGGTGCCGGGCAGGGCCACGCCCGCGCCGCCGCGCTCGGCCCGCACCGCCGCCGGGCCGCGGGCCTCGATGCGGCCGATGCGCGTGAGGGCGAGCCCGCCCTGCGCCGCCGCGAAGGCCTGCACGTCGAGCGCCGTCCCGGCGACGAGCAGCTCGTACTC
>DAOMOV010000142.1:0-5174 GCA_035444505.1 Terrimesophilobacter sp. | reverse complement strand
TTCAGTTCACCAAGGGCCATGGCACGGGCAATGACTTCGTGCTGTTCATCGACCCTGAGGGTGACGTGACTCTGACGCCGGAGCAGATCGTCCACCTGTGTGATCGGCACTTCGGTGTGGGGGCGGATGGGGTGATCCGGGCGGTGCGGTCGGCGAACCTGCCCGACGGGGCGGCGGCGCTGGCGGAGGACCCGGATGCGGAGTGGTTCATGGATTACCACAATTCGGATGGCACGGTGTCGCAGATGTGCGGCAATGGCATCCGTGTGTATGCGCAGTTCTTGATCCAGAACGGTCTGGCCGAGCTTGAGGCGGGGGACACGCTTCCGATCGGCACGAGGTCGGGTGTGCGCGATGTGCAGCGGAGTGCGACGGGGTTCCAGGTGGATCTGGGGCGGTGGCGGCTGGATGGTTCCGAGCCGCTCGTGCGGGCGAAGGATCTGAAGGTGCCCCGTCCGGGGCTGGGGATCAATGTGGGCAACCCGCACGTGGTGGTGGCGTTGTCGTCGGAGGAGGAGCTGGAGTCGGCCGATCTGAGCTACATTCCGATTCTGGATCCGGAGCCCGCCGAGGGTGCGAACGTGGAGTTCGTGGTGCCGCGCGATCCGCTGGTGAAGGATGGTGTGGGCCGCATCCGGATGCGTGTGCACGAGCGCGGCAGCGGCGAAACGCTGTCGTGCGGCACGGGGGCGGTGGCGGCGGCGTTGGCTACGCGGCACTGGGCGGGGTCGTCGGCTCCGGATCAGTGGCGCGTTGAGGTTCCGGGGGGTGACCTCGGGGTGCGGATGTGGCCGGCGGAGGACGGCGAGCACGTCTCGCTGAGTGGTCCCGCGGAGCTGGTCTACTCGGGAGTGTGGGAACTCTAGCCGACGGCGGTGTCGGCGTCGTCGACGGCCTCGTGGCGGCGCCGCACCCGCAGCACGCGAAATCCTTTGTTGGTGGCGTGTCTGCTGACGGCGAAGCTGTCGGGCAGTTCGGCGTCGAGCCAGCGGTGGAGTGAGTCGGAGCCGAGGTTGCGCTGTACGACGAGCCAGGCGTCGGCGCCCTCACAGAGTCGGGGCAGCCATTGGAGGAGCAGGTCGTGGAGTTGGTTCTTGCCGACGCGGATGGGTGGGTTGGAGCGGATGGTCATGAATTGGAGGTCGGCGGGTACGTCTTCGGGGCGGCAGGCGTTGACGTTGTCGAGCCCGAGGGTGGTGGCGTTGCGGCGTACGAGGTCGAGAGCGCGCTCGTTGACGTCGATCGCCCAGACTGTGGCGTGGGGGGAGTCGAGTGCCATGGTGAGGGCGATGGGGCCCCATCCGCTGCCGAGGTCGAGGAGGTTGCCGCCGGGTGGGGGTGGGGGTGTGTGGCCCAGGAGCACGCTGGTGCCGGTGTCGAGCCGGTCGGCGCTGAATACCCCGTTGGCGGTGGCGAGGGTGTGTTCGGTTCCGGCGAGGGTGACGGTGAGTGGGCGGAGCTGTAGCTCGCTTGCGGGAGCCTGCGAGAAGTAGTGCTCGTCAGCCATGCTGAGAAACTTACCGAATGTGCTCGGGTTAGGGTTAAAGCAATGAGTGAACGTGAGCCGTTGGAAGAGGCCCAGCCCGCGGAGGGCGTGGACCCGATTGACCGTGTGCTGGCTGCGGCCGATGCACGGGCCGATGACTATGCCTTGTTCACGTCACGGGCGCAGGCTTTGCAGTCGGCGTCGGCCGATTCTGATGTCGACGGCGACCAGTTCGAGCGTGATGACCGCAGCGCCTTGTCGCGGGTTGCGGGTTTGTCGACGGAGTTGGCGGATGTCTCCGAGGTCGAGTACCGGCAGGTCCGCCTGGAGAATGTGGTGCTGATCGGGGTGTACCCGCAGGGCCGACAGGTGGAGGCCGAGAATTCGCTGCGGGAGCTCGCGGCCCTGGCGGAGACGGCCGGCGCGGTGGTGTTGGATGGTCTGCTGCAGCGGCGGCCGCATCCCGACCCGAGCACCTATCTGGGCAGCGGCAAGGCGCAGGAGCTGGCGGGCATTGTGGCAGCGCTGGGGGCGGATACGGTGGTGGCCGACACGGAGCTGTCGCCGAGCCAGCGGCGCGCGCTGGAGGATGTGGTGCGCGTGAAGGTGATCGACCGCACTGCCGTGATTCTGGACATCTTCAGTCAGCACGCGAAGAGTCGTGAGGGCAAGGCCCAGGTGGAATTGGCGCAGCTGGAGTACCTGCTGCCGCGGCTGCGCGGCTGGGGCGAGTCGATGAGCCGCCAGGCGGGTGGCCAGGTCGGTGCGGGCGTCGGTATGGGTTCGCGTGGTCCTGGTGAGACGAAGATCGAGCTGGATCGGCGGCGCATTAACAGCCGGATGGCGAAGCTGCGCAGGCAGATCGCGGGCTTTGCGCCGGCTCGGGAGGCGAAGCGCGCGAACCGCACCCGTAATGAGGTGCCTTCGGTGGCGATCACGGGGTATACGAACGCGGGCAAGTCGTCGCTCTTGAACCGGTTGACGAGGGCGGGCGCTCTGGTGCAGAACGTGCTGTTCGCGACGCTGGATACGGCGGTGCGCCGAGCGGAGACGGCGGATGGCCGCGCGTTCACCCTGGTGGACACGGTGGGCTTTGTGCGCAATCTGCCGCACCAGTTGGTGGAGGCGTTCCGGTCGACGCTGGAGGAGGTGGGCCGGGCGGATGTGATTCTGCACGTGGTCGATGCGGCTCACCCTGATCCGGCGAGCCAGTTGGCGACGGTGCGGGATGTGATCGGCGAGCTGGGTGCGCGCGATACCCCGGAGCTGGTGGTCTTCAACAAGGCTGATCTGATCGATGAGAACGACCGGCTGGTGCTGCGCGGTCTGGAGCCGCACGCGGTGTTCGTGTCGGCTCACACCGGTGAGGGTGTTGAGGAGTTGCGGGAGCGCCTGGATGCGCTGATCCCGTCTCCGTCGATCGAGGTGCGGCTGCTGGTGCCGTTCGAGCACGGCGAGGTGGTGTCGCGCTTGTACGACAACGCGGTGGTGCTGTCGGTGGAGCACGTCGCTGAGGGCACGCGAGTGCACGCGATGGTGTCACTCGAGCAGGAGGCGTCGCTGCGCGACTACGTGGTCGTCCCCGCCTAGTCTTCTCCGCTGATCGAGTAGCGGCTCTGCCCCGTATCGAGATCCGTCAGTTGGCTCACACCGACCGAAGCACCGCGACGACCTTGCCGAGCACCTCGGCGTCGTCGCCGAGGATGGGCGCGAACGCGGTGTTGCGGGGGAGCAGCCAGGTGTGGCCGTCGCGCTGCTGGAACACCTTCACCGTCGCCTCATCGTCGAGCATCGCGGCGACGATCTCACCGTTTTCCGCCGTCTTCTGCTGGCGCACCACAACCCAGTCGCCGTCGCAGATGGCCGCGTCGATCATGGAGTCGCCGACAACCTTCAGCATGAACAGCTCGCCCTTGCCGACGAGCTGCCGGGGGAGGGGGAACACCTCATCCACCTGCTGCTCCGCCGTGATCGGAACGCCCGCCGCAATGCGGCCCACCAGGGGAACCATCGCCGCGTCACCCACCGGTGGTGCGCCCTCAGCGGCATCCGCGGCGCCCGGCAGTTCGATGAGCACCTCAAGGGCGCGCGTGCGGTTCGGGTCGCGACGCAGATAGCCGCTCAACTCCAACTGACCGAGCTGATGCGTCACACTCGACAGTGAAGCGAGGCCCACCGCATCCCCGATCTCGCGCATGCTCGGCGGGTAGCCCCGCGTCGCCACCGACCGCTGAATGAACTCGAGGATCGCAAGCTGCTTCTCCGAGAGCGACTTGCGCCGCCGCGTACCCACACGATCGCCCGCCGCAGGCGGACCTGCCGCAGCCGCGTCAGTCGCGGTCTCGTCGTAGACGTCCATCGATCTCTCCTCCTTCACGTCTCCGCACGGCCACTCAATGTCAGTGGTTGCTGGTGGTATCTAGTCATGACCAGCACGGCGACTATCGAAACTGTATCCGGCAAGCGCGCCGCAGGCAAACATTTCTTCGAGAGTGTCGAAAAGAATCCGCGCCGACACTCGCAATTTCATCGCGAAACCAGTACCATCGAAGATATGTACGGTACAAACGTTCTAACAGTGCCCCGACTCGCGTCCGGCTCGGTTCACGGCGCTGTTCACGGCGCTGTTCGCGACACTGTTCGCGACACCGTTCGCGACACCGTTGGTAACACTGTTGACGCGGATGCCACCCCCAGCTTTCGTATCCGGCACTCCCGGCCGAGTGCCGGATACGAAGTCCCCGTTCGCCGCACCCGCCTTCGCCTCACCGCGCGCGGCCGCGCCGTGCTCACCGCCCTCGCCGCACTCCCCGTGGCGATTGCACTGTTCCTCATGACGCTGAACGGCGGTGGCGCCACGGCGACCAGCGACCTGTCAACGGGCGACTTCGACTATGTCACCGTCATGGCCGGGCAGACCCTGTGGCAGCTCGCCCTCGAACTCGACCCCAGCGCCGACCCCCGCGACGTCATCTACGACCTCACCAAGCTCAACCAGCTCAGCAGCACCAACGTGTACCCCGGCCAGCGGCTCGCCATCCCCACCGCCTACAGCAGCAAGTAGCCCCGACCACGCACCGTAACGCGGCCAAACATCACCAGCCCCGCCAATTAGCATGGCTGAATGGCCACACTCGACGACCTCCCCCTGCGCGACGACCTCCGCGGCCCGACCCCGTACGGCGCACCCCAACTCGACGTTCCCGTACGCCTCAACGTCAACGAAAACGCGCACCCCATCCCTGAAAGCACCGCCCGCGACATCGTCAAGACACTCGCCTGGGCCGTGCTCACCGCCAACCGGTACCCCGACCGCGAATTCACCGGGCTGCGCCAGGCACTCGCCGACTACCTCGGCCACGGCATCACCGCCGACCAGATCTGGGCCGCCAACGGCTCCAACGAAGTGCTCCAACACGCACTCCAAGCCTTCGGCGGCCCCGGCCGCACCGCCCTCGGCTTCACCCCCACCTACTCCATGCACCCCATCATCAGCGTCGGCACGGGCACCGGCTGGATCAGCGGCCTCCGAGACCCCGACTACGGGCTCAGCCCCACCACCGTCACCCAACAGATCACACAACACGAACCCGACATCACCTTCCTCTGCTCACCCAACAACCCCACCGGAACCCCCGTCGATCTCGACACCGTCGAAGCCGCCTACGACGCCACCGACGGCATCCTC
>DAOMOV010000141.1:0-5222 GCA_035444505.1 Terrimesophilobacter sp. | reverse complement strand
CCTTGTCGCCGCGATCGACGCGAAAAGTGACTCCGCTCATGAGGGTGCGGGCACCGACGCGGACCTCGAGGTCACGCACGCTCAGCACAGGCACACTCCAAGGGAAAAGCCGCTGGCGCGGCAGTGACGGGGGAAGCATCTAGTCTATTCGCATGACCAGTGGGCGGCTCTCACACGCACGAACCAGCCGCACATTGTCGCTCAGCGTGGGTCGGCCGACACTCGTCGATCGATACTTCGAACGAGGGCTCGTGAGCGACGTATTCCTGATCGTCGCCGGGGCGGCCTCGACCGCACTCCTCGCGCAAGTCGAGGTTCCGCTCTGGCCCGTCCCCTCGACGGGGCAAACCCTCGGTGTACTGCTCACAGGTGCCACGCTCGGTGCCGTGCGGGGTGCGGTCGCGATGATTCTCTATCTCGTGTTGTCGGCGATCGGGCTGCCCGTGCTCGCAGGAGGTGCGGCAGGCGTGGGGCACCTCACCGGGCCCACCGCAGGCTATCTCCTCGCGTTCGTCTCCGCGGCCGGGTTCGCCGGATGGGCGGCTCAGCGCTCCTGGAACCGCACGGCTCTGCCCGTGCTTCTCTCGCTTCTCGCGGCAAGCATCCTCATCCAGGCGTGCGGCGTCGGGTGGCTCATCGTCTCCGGAGCGGTCGGTGTGCAGGACGCCATTGTGGGCGGTGCGGTCGTGTTGCTCCCTGGAACGCTGCTCAAGACGATCATCGCCACCATTCTCGTAGTTCTCGGGTGGCGATTCGTCGAGAAAGATGATCGACGGAGGGCCGACGACGATATCGCCATGCGCGACTGAGCAATGGCCCTCCCAGCACGAGCCGACTCAGTTCGGTTCTTGCTCAGATGGCGAAGCCAAGGGCTCGCATCATGTCGCGACCGTCATCGGTGATCTTCTCGGGACCCCACGGCGGCATCCACACCCAGTTGATGCGGAAGCGCTCCACGACCCCGTCGAGGGCCTGCGCCGTGTCATCCTCGATGACATCGGTAAGCGGACAGCCCGCTGACGTCAGGGTCATGCTCACGATGAGTGCATCGTTGTCGTCATCCCAACTGAGGTCGTAGATGAGTCCGAGGTCGACAATGTTGACGCCGAGTTCTGGGTCGACCACGTCTTTGAGGGCTTCCTCGATCTGATCGAACAGTTTCGGCTCTAGTGCAACAGCCATGATGTCACTCTACTTTCGCGGGCGTGAGAAAGCGATCATAGCCCTCGCGCTCGAGCCGCTCAGCGAGCTCAGGGCCACCCTCTTCGGCGATGCGGCCATCGACGAAGACGTGAACGAAGTCCGGCGTGATGTAGTTCAGGATGCGGGTGTAGTGCGTGATGAGCATGATGCCGAGGCCGATGCTCTCGCGCGCACGATTGACACCCTCGGCGACGACACGAAGAGCATCAACGTCAAGCCCCGAGTCGGTCTCATCGAGCACAGCGATTGCGGGTTTGAGAAGCTCCAGCTGCAGAATCTCGTGCCGCTTCTTCTCGCCCCCGCTGAATCCTTCATTGACATTGCGCTGCGCGAAGGAGGAGTCCATCCGCAATGCCTCCATGGATTGCTTCACGTCTTTACCCCACTGACGGATCGCGGGCGCTTCCCCAGCGATCGCGGTCTTTGCCGTGCGGAGGAAGTTCGTGACGGTGACACCGGGGACCTCTACGGGATACTGCATCGCGAGAAACAGCCCAGCACGAGCCCGTTCGTCGACCGTCATCCCGAGCACGTCCTCGCCATCGAGAGTGATCGACCCCGATGTGACCGTGTACTTGGGGTGGCCCGCGATCGTGTAGGCGAGCGTCGACTTGCCGGAGCCGTTGGGCCCCATGATGGCGTGGGTCTCGCCCGAGTTGATGGTGAGCGTGACACCGTTGAGAATCGGCCTCTCACCCTGGTCGGTTGTGACACTCACGTGGAGATCATTGATCTGGAGGGTCGCCATTATCAGGCCTCTTCCTTATTTATCAGCGCGTCTGCGTAGTTGAACCGCGGCGTCGGGTCGAGATAGACATCGCCATCCTTGAGTTCGATCCTGAAAACGGGCACGGGTTCGAACGCAGGCAGAGTGAGCGCCTGGCCCGTCTTGAGTGAGAACTTCGAGCCGTGCGCCCAGCACTCGAGGGTGTCGTCTTCGACAAAGCCCTCCGACAGAGAAATGTCACCGTGGGTACAGGTGTCGCCGATGGCGTAAATGCCCCCTGCGGAGTCACGCACGAGCGCGATGGGCTCATCATCGATGACGACGCGCACGGCAGTGCCGAGCGCGATGTCGTCAGCGGGGCACACCCGAACCATGTTGCTCATGAGCCAGTCACTCCTTCACCACGAAGTTCTTCCTCGATGGCGGCTTCGAGGCGCTCACGCAGCTCGACATCGTCGATCTTCTGCACGATCTCGGTGAGGAACCCACGCACGACGAGCCGTCGAGCCTCGAGCTCGGTGATGCCACGTGAGGTGAGGTAGAAGAGCTGCTCGTCGTCAAAGCGTCCGGTAGCGCTTGCGTGTCCCGCACCGTTGATCTGGCCGGTCTCGATCTCCAGATTCGGGATGCTGTCAGCTCGTGCGCCAGGGGTCAGCACGAGGTTGCGGTTCGCCTCGTAGGTGTTGGTGCCCGTCGCGCCCACACCGATGAGCACGTCACCGATCCACACCGTTCGCGCGCTCTCGCCCTGCAAAGCTCCCTTGTAGAGAACGTCACCACGCGTGTTCGGGCCCTCATGGTGCAGAAACACCTGATTCTCGAGGTGCTGTCCCGCATCCGCGAATGACAAGCCGTAGAGCTCAGCACTCGAACCCGCGCCCGAGAGGGTCACGGTCGGGTTGAGCCGCACGACTCCCCCACCGATGCTCACCACGATGTGCTTGAGACTCGCATCGCGATCGACTCTGGCCTGGTGGGCAGAAGCGTGGATGGCGTCGTCGGTCCAGTCCTGCACGGCGACCACCGTGAGGTGCGCACCCTCCCTCACGATGAGCTCAACATTCTCGGTGAACTGCGCCGAGCCCTCGTGCAGCAGCACCACGGTGGCCTTCGAGTTCGGCCGCGCCTCGATGACGATGTGCGCATTGCTTCGCCGGTCTGCACCGTTGCCGCGCATCCGCACGCGCACACGGTCATCTAGCTCTCGCCCGGCCGGGATGGCTAAGTAGAGCGCCTCGTCACACAGGCTCCACGCGTGGGCACTCGTGACATCCTCGGGGAGGAACACCTCACCGCGTGGCGAGTCACCGCGACCCAGAGACCGCCCCAGAACACCCTCGGGAGCGTCGATCTGGAAGTCCACGGCAGGGTTGCCGGGCTGATCGTCCGTTGCTGTGGCGTCGAACAGCGGGGCCAGTCGGTCTCGCGGCGAGAAGCGCCAGTTGACCTCGCGGCCGGTTGGCACGCCGAAATCCTCGGCGTCAAACGATGCGGGACGCTCATTGCGCGTCTGAATGGGCACGACGGGTCCGTCAGAGTGCGCAACAAGACCGTGCTGCCCCGGCTGGGTGACAACGGTGGACATCTAGCCGACACTGCCTTCCATGCTCATCTCAATGAGCTTGTTGAGCTCCATCGCGTACTCCATGGGGAGTTCCTTCGCGATCGGTTCAATGAACCCGCGAACAATCATCGCCATCGCCTCAGCCTCCGGAAGCCCGCGTGACATGAGGTAGAAGAGCTGCTCCTCATTGACCCGAGACACCGTCGCCTCATGGCCCAGCACCACATCATCCACGCGGATGTCGATAGCCGGGTACGTGTCGGAGCGAGAGAAGTTGTCCACCAGCAGAGCATCACACTGCACCGTGTTCGCCGAGTGATGCGCCCCTTCGGCGACCCGGACCTCACCACGGTAGGCGCTGCGTCCGCCTCCACGAGCGATGGACTTGGAGACGATCGCGCTCGTCGTGTGGGGTGCCATGTGCACCATCTTCGCGCCCGCATCCTGATGCTGGCCGGGGCCGGCGAAGGCGACCGACAGGGTCTCTCCCTTTGCATGCTCGCCGACGAGGAACACGGAGGGGTACTTCATCGTCACCTTGGAGCCGATGTTGCCGTCGATCCACTCCATCGTCGCACCCTCGTGCGCGATAGCCCGCTTGGTGACCAGGTTGTAGACGTTGTTCGACCAGTTCTGAATTGTTGTGTACCGCACTCGGGCATTCTTCTTCACCACGATCTCGACAACGGCAGAGTGCAGGGAGTCGCTCTTGTAGATGGGTGCCGTGCATCCCTCGATGTAGTGCACATAGCTGCCCTCGTCAGCGATGATGAGGGTGCGCTCGAACTGTCCCATGTTCTCCGTGTTGATACGGAAGTACGCCTGCAGCGGAATCTCGACATGCACACCCGGCGGCACGTAGACGAACGAGCCGCCCGACCAGACCGCACTGTTCAGGGCCGCGAATTTGTTGTCGCCCGAGGGGATGACGGTCCCGAAGTGCTCTGTGAAGAACTCCGGGTGCTCCTTCAGCGCGGTGTCGGTGTCCATGAAGATGACACCCTGCTTCTCGAGCTCCTCGTTGATCTTGTGGTACACGACCTCGGATTCGTACTGGGCGGCGACTCCTGCTACGAGGCGCGCGCGTTCCGCCTCGGGAATGCCGATCCGATCGTACGTGTTCTTGATCTCCTCCGGCAGGTCTTCCCAGGTCTGCGCCTGCTTCTCGGTCGAGCGAACGAAGTACTTGATGTTGTCGAAATCGATGCCCGTGAGGTCCGCGCCCCATGTCGGCATGGGCTTCTTGAAGAAGAGTTGGAGCGCCTTGAGGCGGTTTTTCAGCATCCACTCGGGTTCGGCCTTCAGCGAGGAGATGTCGGCAACGACCTCCGGAGAGATGCCACGTTTTGCGGAGGCTCCCGCAACGTCTGAGTCCGCCCACCCGAATTCGTAGACGCCCAGGTCGTCCAGTTCGGGCCGCTCGATCAGAACGTCTGACATTCCGCTCTCCTCCACTTGCTCTTCCACCGCTCAACACGGCCTTCAACCCCAACACCGAATCGGTGTCGGAGATTCCGGGTCCTGAGTAGGCTCCCGCCTCGCGCAAATCCTTCGCCACCTCCGTGGCGGTCGCTCGCGCATAGAATGTGCGTGAGGTTACAGCGTCGTTGCCTTGCCGCGTGCCGGAGACTTCTCTCTCCGGATGGGGCTTCCTCTTAGGAATCGATCCTACAACGTACGACCGTTAATAACCGGGTTTCGACGTGTTCGCTTACCGCAAAGGAGAGT
>DAOMOV010000140.1:0-5324 GCA_035444505.1 Terrimesophilobacter sp. | reverse complement strand
CCGCTCGCCACAACGCCGCCGCACGCGCCGCATCCGCAAACTGCTTCGCATCCCGCTCAGCCCGATCCAACAGCACCGACACCGCGTGAGACACACCGACCCACGCCACCGACATCCCCACCCCGATCAGCGACACCGGCGGATGCCCGTTCAACAGAGCCGTGTGCACCACCAGAGCCGCAACACCCAACCACGCGAACAAATGGTGACGACGCACCGACGTGACCACCATCAGAATCCCCACGCCACCCACGTACCAGGCCGCGTGATCCACCTGCACCTGAAGCGGTGCAGCAATCTGCGACGACACCACCACCGGAATCACCAGCGCCACCAGCAGATTCGCCACCGCCACCCACGTCGGCATGCGCAGACCACCCCACGGCAGCAGACTCACCGTCGCCGCTGCCACAAACAGACCCACAGCAGCCAGATACGGCACCCGGTCAACGATCACCGGAAGAGAATGCAGAGCCACCACCACGTGGTAGCCCACCACCGCAGCGGCCAGCGACACAATCACCCAACGCCGAACCGTCACGACCCCTCACCACCCACATCGTGCGCACCACGCCACTCCAGCGTCACAATCGTGCCCTCACCCGGCTGCGAATCAATCTCCACCGAGCCGCCCACCGCGGCAACCCGCTCCACCACCGACACCCTCAAACCAATCCGCTCACCCGGCAGCTCATCACTCACAAAGCCGACACCCGTGTCCCCCACCTCAACCCGAACACCCTCATCGCCCACCCCGTGCACCGCCACCCACCGGGCTGCCGAACCACCCGTGTGCTGCAGGCTGTTGACGAACGCCTGCATCGCCGCCGAATGCAGCGCGTCCGCCACCGTCACCGGCAACGCAAGCCCCGCCAAGGCACCCACTCTCACTGGAACCCCGCGAGCCAACTGCTTCACCGCCGACTCGAGACGACCCGCGAACTCACCCGCAGCAAGAAGCTGCGGCGACGCATCCGAAACCGAACCCGCCGCCTCAAGGTGACCCAGAGCCTCCGCCGCTATCCGTGCCGACAACGCCATCGCCTCCGGAGTCGATGCCCGCGCCGCCTCACGAAGAGTCGTCAGCACGCTGTCGTGCACGAGCGAATCCACGCGCACCCTCTCGCGACCAACCGCGTCCTCCATCGCGGCCTCCGAGTGCCGAAGCAACGCGGAGAACTGCGCCTCATCAACCCGCGACGCCGCATGACGAAACACCGTCGCGATCGTGATCACCGCACCGCCGAACGTCACCGTCGACAGCACATCCAGAAGCATCTCATCCCACGGCGCGCCGCCGCCGGCCGGCAAAACCCTCACATACCCGTACACCGCCACCGCCAACAGCAGGTAAACGATGGGCCGCCGCACCTTCACATACGCCACCGCCGCCGCCGCCACCGCCACGCTCGCCAAGAACCACGGCCACGCACGCCCCACGGTCACCACATCAGGGTCCGCCACGAACAGCGGCCACAGCCCCATCGTCAACAGCCACAGCAACGACACCGCCACATTCGCCGACCGCACAAAGCGCTTCGCGATCGACGCCACCACATTCAGCAGCAGACTCCCGTAAATCGCCACCAGCACGACCCAGAACCACAACGGCTGCAGCAACTCTCGCTGATCCAAGGCCACCGGAAAAGCCATCGCACCGAACAGCACACCCACAACCCCCACCGAGCGCGAGAGAATCGCCTCGATGCGGTCTCGACGGCTCGAGCCCATCACCGGAGCCGGCTCAACGGCCTCAGGGTCGGTCGGCATCCGCGTCATCGATCGGAAGACCCGGGAGGATGCCGTCCTCCACCGCGCGCCGCAACAGATCGATCTTCGTCGGCGCCGGACGACCAGCCTCCACATACTTCATGCGAATGCGGTCCAAGTACTCGCGCGCAGTGTTATAGCTGATCCCCAACTGCGACGCCACCGCCTTCAACGGCAGCCCCGATGCGTAGAGATTCAGAATCTCGCGCTCCCGGCGCCCCAACTGGGCGCGACCGAACTCACCGTCAGCGTCAATCGCACTCGCCCACTCAAGATTGTTGAGCACCTCGCCACGCGCCACCCGCGAAATCGCCTGCATCACCGTCGCCGTCGACGACGACTTGGGAATGACACCCGCCACCCCCGCAGCGAGCGCCTCCCGCACCAGCGAAGCGCGATCCGCAATCGAATGGACCAGCACCGCGGCACCCAAGGCCTGAACCGCCTTGACGTTCTCCATCACCGTCGACCCGTCACCCAACGACAGATCAAGCACCACAACATCGCACTCGCGCCCCGCGAGCTCCCGCTCGAACTCCCCCGCCGACGCCGTCGCCGCGACGAGCTCATAGCCGAACTCAGCCAACGCCGTCTTCACGCCCAGCCGAACCGACTCATGGTCGTCAATGACACCAACTCTGATGGGTCGCTCGTGTATCAGCGCGTCCGCGCGATCGGGCATCGACATATGAGCTCTCTCGTTGCGAGTTGGTCCATTGTAGCGAGAGCGCCTCAGCCTTCGGGAAGCAACAGACCCACCGCCTCCACATGGTGCGTATGCGGAAACAGATCAAACGCCCGCAACGACACCAACGACCACCCGCGTTCGCCGAAAACCCCCACATCGCGCGCAAACGCCACCGGATCACAGGCCACGTACACCACCTGAGCCGGCCGCAGCGTCACGAGCCCGTCCACAACCTCACGACCCGCACCCGACCGCGGCGGGTCCAGCACCACCGTCGCATCAGCCGCAGACATGCCCCCGATCACCGCGCGCCGCACAAAGCGCTCAACTCGGTCCGTCACCGCAACCGCCCCCGACAGCCCCGCCAGATTCGCGGTCGCGTGCAGTGTCGCCCGCGCACTCGACTCCACCGACGTCACCCTCGTCGCGGCACCACCGACATCCGCCATCGCCGCCGCCAGCAGCCCCACCCCGCCATACAGGTCAAGATTCTCGGCCGCGGGATCGAACCGGTCACGATCGATCAGGCCCGACACCGCCGCACTCAGAGTCTCCGCCGCCCGATCGTGCACCTGCCAGAAACCATTCGCATCAAGCCGAAACTCACGCGCACCCACCCGCTCAGTGATCACGGTCGGCTCAACCACCGCGCGATTCTTCCCCGCTGATCCCGCCACCGTCACCACGGGATCACCAGCACTCGGCGCGACCAGGTCGACCATCGCCCCCGGCTCGAACGACTCCCCCAGCGGCGCAACGCGCTGCAGCGCCGGCACCGCAAGAGGCAACGAGGCCACCGGCACCACCGAATGAGACCGCGCCGCAAAAGGCCCCGGCACACCGGCCTCCCCCACATGCAAACGCACACGCGTGCGCCAGCCGGCGCCATCGCACACCGGCTCGACCGAGACATCCGACGACACCGAGACATCCGACGACACCGACGCAAACCGCTGCAGCGAATCCGCCAGCACCCGACGCTTCAGCTCACGCTGATGCCCCAACTCGATGTGCCCGAAATCGGCACCACCCGGGCGCACCGCCGGCGCGCGATCCACGGATGCCTCCCGCCACACGTGCTCCCGGCGGTGCGGCGATGCCTCCACCACCCCCACCGTCACGGCACGCCAAAACGACCTCCGCGACACCTCCGTCAACTGCGCCACAACGCGCTCACCCGGAATCGCATCCGACACGAACACCACGCGACCGTCAAGCCGGGCAACCCCCACACCCTGGTGGGCTACGTTGGTTACCTCCAACTCCACCAGTTGACCCAGCGCCTCACCCACCGCACCAGCCTGACACGAAAAACCAAACCAGTGCAGATCTACCTCGCCTCCACCTCCCCCGCCCGCCTCGCAACCCTGCGTGCCGCCGGGGTCGAACCCGTCGTCATCCCCTCCAACGTCGACGAACCAGCCGCCGTCGCCGCAGCAGGCAACCCCACGCCCGTCGAACTCGTACAGCTCCTCGCCCGGCTCAAAGCCGAAGCCATCACCACCCGCGCCGACGCCGCACACCTCGACGGGTTCATCCTCGGAGCCGACTCCGCCTTCGAACTCGACGGAATCCTCTACGGCAAACCCCACACACCCGACATCGCCCGCGAACGGTGGTCGCTGCAGCGCGGCCGCACCGGAACCCTCCACACCGGACACTGGCTCATCGACCACCGCGGCGGCAGCCTGGGCGCAGCAACCGGCACCGTCGCCAGCGCCCACGTCACCTTCGCCGGCGACCTCAGCGACGCCGAACTCGACGCCTACATCGCCACCCGCGAACCACTCCACGTCGCCGGTGCCTTCACCATCGACTCACTCGGAGCCGCCTTCATCACCGCCGTCGACGGCGACCCCCACACCGTCGTCGGGCTCTCCCTCTCCGCCCTGCGTACCCTGCTCCGCGGCTACGGCGTTCAATGGCACGAACTCTGGGCCTGAGTTGTGGGCGACCTCAAGCATCCGCGCAGCACATTTGTAGGTCGGGGCTAATAATCGGTGCGCTCGGCGCAATAGGCTAAACAGTTATGCGCTCCATATCGAAGGTACTCGTCGCCAACCGTGGAGAAATCGCCGTACGCGTCATCAGGGCCGCCCAAGACAGCGGAATCGCCTCCGTCGCCGTCTACGCAGACCAAGATCGCGACGCCCGCCACGTGCGCCTCGCCGACGAAGCCTATGCACTCGACGGCACCACCAGCGCCGAAACCTACCTCGTCATCGACAAGATCCTCTCCATCGCTCGACGCTCCGGCGCCGACGCCATCCACCCCGGCTACGGCTTCCTCGCCGAGAACGCCGACTTCGCCGACGCTGTCATCGATGCAGGGATCACCTGGATCGGACCCTCACCCGACGCCATCCGCCGGCTCGGCGACAAGGTCTCCGCCCGCCACGTCGCCGAAAAGGTCGGCGCCCCACTCGCCCCCGGGACCCTCAACCCCGTCGCCAGCGCCGACGAGGTGCTCGAGTTCGTCGACCAGCACGGGCTCCCCGTCGCCATCAAAGCCGCCTTCGGTGGTGGCGGGCGCGGACTCAAAGTCGCCCGCTCGCGCGACGAGGTCGCCGAACTATTCGAATCCGCCACCCGAGAAGCCATCGCAGCCTTCGGCCGCGGAGAATGCTTCGTCGAAAAATACCTCGACAAGCCCCGCCACGTCGAAACCCAGTGCCTCGCCGACTCCAGCGGCAACGTCGTCGTCATCTCCACCCGCGACTGCTCCCTCCAGCGCCGCCACCAGAAACTCGTCGAAGAAGCCCCCGCGCCCTTCCTCAGCGAGTCTCAGGTGGCCCAGCTGTACGACGCCTCCAAGGCGATCCTTCGCGAAGTCGGCTACGTCGGCGCCGGCACCTGCGAATTCCTC
>DAOMOV010000139.1:0-5369 GCA_035444505.1 Terrimesophilobacter sp. | reverse complement strand
TGTCCGAGAGCTACAAGGCGTTCTTCCCGCGCGCCCTCCGCTACACGCGACTCGTGGCCGCAGTGCGCGAGCTCGAGGGTCAGGATGCCGTCAAGCCGCTCTACGACGCGCTCGGCACCCGCATCCACCTCGGCGGTTCGAAGAATCCCGATGAGGTGATCCCGGCGGCGCTCGCCGAGGTGGGCCTGCCCGCCGAGTATGCGCGCTTCGCGGAGAGCGACGAGTACGACGAGCAGATGCGTGCCTCGCACTTCGATGGCATCAACCGGGTGGGTCAGGATGTCGGCACTCCTGTCATCGCGATCGGCGACGTCGCCTTCTTCGGCCCGGTCATCTCGCCCGCACCGAAGGGGGAGCAGGCGGTCAGGCTGTGGGATGCCGTGGTCGCCGCGGCCGAGTACGACGGCTTCTTCGAGCTGAAGCGCACGCGAACGCGCGACCCGATCTTCGACTGATTCGGATAGACGCTTAGCTCTACGTCAGCGCGAACCCGGGTGACCACGCAACGATCAGGTAGCAAGCGATCGGTGCGAGGGCGAGCAGCACGACGCCTGCCACGACTAGGCGCCGCATCCTGGGAGCGAGGAGGCCGATCAGGGTTGTGACCGCATAGATCGCGGCGACCACTGTTGTCACGACGAGCGCTGTGCCCTCGCGGTTCGCGGGGAGGCAATGACTCGGCATCGGGTCTACTGCCGGGCACACGATCGGGCCCCAAGGAACCGCAGCGAACCAGATGAGCGCGACCGTTCCTGCCGCGAGCACGGTCGCGGCTATCAGTAGTCCCCATGGAATCGGCGATCGGGAGGCTGCCCGCGATGCCTCACTTCTCGTGTCAGCCATGGCACCGAGGCTACAGGGGCCTTAATCGACCGATCGAGCGGTTCCGTTTACGGCTCCCAGTGTGTATCGTTTATCGATAGTCAGATACCGATTGTCGATAGGAATGACATGCACAGGGCAACAATCGCCTCCTTGAAGGCTCTCCTCGTCGCGATGATCGCGCTCCTGCTGGCCTGTCAGGTGTTCGTGGTCCCCGGCATGGCTCGGGAGTTCGCCGACGCCTTCCCCGACCTGAACCACCTCGAGATTCCGGGCATCCTTGTAGCGCTGCTGTTCCTCGTCTGTGTGCAGGTCGTGCTCGTGTGCGTGTGGCGCCTGCTCTCGATGGTGCGCACCTCCGTCATCTTCAGCGAACGGGCGTTCGTCTGGGTCGACATCATCCTTGGCACCATGGTGCTGGCCACCCTGCTCATCGCGGTGTCGATGGTCACCCTCTCGCTGTCGAGCGTTGCCTCACCAACGGTGATGCTGCTGTTGGCACTCGGGGTCGTCGTCGGCGCGAGCCTCGCCCTGCTCATCGTCGTCATCCGGGGGCTGCTGCGCAACGCGCGCCAGCTGCAGCAGGACATGTCCGAGGTCGTCTGATGCCCATCATCATCAACCTCGACGTCGAGCTTGCCAAGAAGAAGATGTCGGTCAACGACTTCGCCGCCGCGATCGACATCACCCCCGTGAACGTGTCGGTGCTCAAGAACGGCCGCGCCAAGGCGGTGCGGTTCTCCACCCTCGATGCCATCTGCCGGGTGCTCGAGTGCCAGCCCGGCGACATCCTGGCCTGGGTTCCGGATGTTCCCGATCCAGATGAACCTGAACCTTCAGACGAAGAGGCGGGCGCCTCGTGAACAAGACCGCCGAGACCATCCACCAGAAGAGCGATGACCCGTGGAGTGCAGGCAAGTGGAGTGATACCGCGATCGCCCGCCTGCTCGACAACGCCACCTGCCCGGCCTGCGGCATCGGTTCACTGCAGAACGCGCACTGCTCTCACTGCGGCGCCGACCTGAACGGCGGCATCGGCCTCGAGCTCTGGAACGTCTCCCAAGAAGCAGCCACCGCTCTGCGCAAGCGGCAGGCGGTGCTCGCCCGGGTGCCACGCGTGCTCGACGAGCAGCCGGACCCGAACGCGACCGAAGCGTCGCCGGGAATGAGCGCGCCGGCCTCCGGCGCCGCTGTGCCTGGCGCGGGTGCGGTGTCTGGCGCCGAGCCGCGCTCGAGCGCGACGGTGCAGTCGGTGCTCGCGATCGCGGGTGCGGGGCTCTTCGCCGTCTCGGCGATCGTCTTCACCTTCTTCAACCCCGAGCTCAGCGACCGCACGCTGCGCAGCGTCATCATCGGGCTCGTCACTCTCCTGTTCCTCGGAGGAGCGTGGCTGCTCGCCCGGCGCCGATTGAAGTTCTCTGCCGAAGCCGTCGGTGCCCTCGGCATGGTGTTCGTCGCTCTCGACGTGTACGCGCTCTCCGAACTTGCCCCGAACGGTGTCAGCCCGTGGCTGTTCGCCTCCGTCGGAACACTCGTCAGCGGCTTCGCCATGGTGGCGCTCGCAGCGGTGGTGCGCATCCGTACGTGGCTCTGGATCTCACTGCTCGGCCTCGCAGCGGTGCCCGCCATGCTTGGCTTCGCCGGTGGCACCACGCTCGCGACGGCACTGGGTTGGGTCGGCACCGCGGGCGCGGGACTCCCCCTAATCGAGCTCACGCGTTCGTTCGCGCGAAGGCTCGACGGGCACTTGCGGGTGGAGAGAGTGACCATCACTGTCGTGCAGATCGTCGCCATCGTCGCGGCGCTCGCTCAGTTGCCCCTCATCAACCTCGGAACAGTCACCGGAGACTGGCTTGGAATCTGTGCCATCCTCGCCGCGATCGCGGTGCTCGGCGTGTTCGCGTCCAGAAACCCCGCCCGCGGCTTCTGGAGCTTCATCGCGGGCGCCGCGGGGGTTGCGGCCGTCGCGGGGCTGCCCTTCGCACTCGACCTTGGTGCGCGCGGTATGGGGGAGTGGGCTTTCCCCCTGAGCGCGGCCGCCGGCGCTGCGGCGCTGCTGATCCTCGGTGCCCTCGCCCCGACCCCGGCCAGTATCGATCGGCTCTGGTTCAGCGTCGGCACCATCGGAATGGCCGTCGTCAGTGTCGTCGCAACGGTTGCTGGCGCACTCCAGATCGGTGCCGCCCAGGTGCTCGGCTCCCTCAGCGGATTCGACATCATCAACAGGACCCTCGGAACCGCCCACGTGCTCGCGATCGGCATCGGCCTCACCGTTGCTGCCGCCGGCTTCGGAGCGTTCGCTGTGATCGCGGGCCGTCGCGACGCAGCCCGCGCTCCCGGAGCGGGCGGGGCGGGCGCGTTCGCTCTCTGGCTCGCGGCGCTCGCGGGCCTCGTTTTCGCCTGCACGCCGAGCCTGGCGCCGTGGGGCCAGATTGCGATCGCATTAGGGCTCGCGGTCGTCATGTGCACGCTGCTGGTGCGGATGCCGCGGATGCGCACGGCCAGGCGGCGAATGCGCCTACCGCTCATCATGGGCGCACACTTCGCCGTGCTCCTCGCCGCGATCATCTCGTGGACCGACCCACTCCTCACCGTGTGGGCGGGCATCGCGATCGTCGTTGCCATCGTGGTGATTGCACTGCCGGTGCCCGCGAAGAGCCGTTCTCTTCACGTCGGCGCCGCCTATGCGTACGCGCTCATCATCGTGGCGACGGCGCTCGGGCAGCTCGGCTTCGGCACGATCGTGCTCCTGTGCCTCACGACGTCGGTCGGTCTCGTCGGCGCCATCGTCGCGACCGCGCTGCCGCAGCTGAGACCCGCCAACTGGTATGCGATCCTGGCCGTCACATCCGTGCCGTTCGTGATCGGCGTGGTGCAGGTCGTCTTCGAGCGCAGCGGCTGGACCGCCCTCTCCACGGGCATCATGTTCCTGCTCGCCCTGACGCTGCTCGTCTCCCGCCGACCCGGGCACGGCATGCTGCTGCGCGCGCTGGCCGCGGGTCTGCTCATCCCGTCGCTCGCCGTCACGGTCGTGTGCCTCGGCGCCGAGGTGCTCGCGATCAGCGCCTCACCCGTGACCCTGCCGGTGATCGCCGCCATTGTCGCGCTCACCCTGCCGAGCACAGGCGTGATCAGTTCGGCTCTGCGTCGACGCGGCATCGGTGAGCGGGATGCCGCGGTCGCTCGAATCGCGATCGAGGCATCCGCTCTGCTCACCGGTGCCATCGCCGTGGCACTCGCGCTCATCAGGGTGGCGGCCGGGCTGGAGACGACGTTCCTCGTGCTCGTCATCCTCGCGGTCGGTGCTGCGGCGACGGCGTTCTGGGTGAAGCGCCGCTACGGGTGGTGGGTCGCCGCGGCGTGCCTCACGGGCGCCCTGTGGTGCGTGTGTGCGATGGCCGGCGTCAACGTGCTCGAGCCGTACCTTCTGCCGCCGAGTATTGCGGCGGCGGTCATTGGTCTGATCCTCACCGCCCGCGGGGCACGCGGTGTGCCGCTCTACGCGAGTGGACTGCTCGTCGCCGTCGTGCCCACGCTGGCGGTGCTCGCGGTCTTCGGCTCAGGAGTTGCCCCGGTGGCGGCGCTACAGGCGACCCTGCTGGCGCCATGGCGCGGCTACGGACTGCTCGCAGCGTCGTGGCTGCTGCTCGGGCTTGGGCTGTGCCTCGGGCGCGGCACCTCGCCTCTGTCCGAGCGACTGCGCACGCTGCGCGCATCCACCCTGGGGATCTCGATCATCGCGGGCGCCGGGGGTGCGGTTCAGGGCGTGCGATTCGGGATCGGCGCCGACACGGTCGAGATCGGAACCGTGCCGGTCATCGTGCTGTGTCTCGGGATCGGTCTGGTCGGGGCCGTTCCGGCCGCCATGGCCGCTCGCACGATTCTTCGCGATGCGGCTACAAGGCCCGAGGTGCCCGGGGGTTGGCCGCGCATCCACCGTATATCTGCCCGCTGGCTCTACGCTCCCGCCGCCGTCTACCTCGGGGTGGCGACGTGGACGGCGATCGAACGGGACTGGTTCACCATTTGGGTCATGTGGTCGCTCATGCTCGCATATCTGGTCGCGGTGGTGCTCGTCGCGGTGCGGTTGCGGTGCGGCCGCACGGGCCTGCCACCCGTCTGGTTCCTCTTCGCCCTCGCGTTTGTCACAGCGATCGTGGCGTGGAGTCCCCGCGACCTGCGGGTCGAGTGGTTCTCGCTGCCTCTTGGTCTGTTCCTCCTCGCCGCGGGCGTCGTCGCCATGCGCGGCAGGCGGGCGGATGCTGGTGGCAGCGAACTCGACTCTCAGCTCGACGCCCGGCGTGGCACGTTCGGCAGTTGGCCCGCGCACTGGCAGGGTTCGTGGCCGCTGCTCGCCCCCGGCCTCGGTGTGATGTTCCTGGCGTCGATCCTTGCGACCTTCACGGACCCGCAGACGTGGCGCGCGATCCTCGTGATCGGTATCGCGCTCGTCGCCATCCTCGTCGGCGCGAGCATGAAACTCGCGGCACCGTTCCTCATGGGAATCATCGTGCTGCCCGTCGAGAACTTCTTCGTCTTCCTGGTGC
>DAOMOV010000138.1:0-5409 GCA_035444505.1 Terrimesophilobacter sp. | reverse complement strand
GCGCGAGCAGCACATCCGCCGCGAGAAGGCCACGAGCAACATCTGCACCGCCCAGGTGCTGCTCGCCGTCATGGCGGGCATGTATGCGGTCTACCACGGGCCCGCCGGGTTGAAGAGGATCGCGGAGCGTGTCACTCTCGCCGCCCGCTACCTCGCGGATGCTGCCACCGATGGTGGCCACACGGTCGTCAACGGAAACTACTTCGACACCCTCCTGCTCGAAACCGACCGCAGCGCCGACGAACTCGTGCGTGACGCCTACAAGGCTGGTTACCTGCTCAACAAGGTCGACGACAACCACGTCTCGCTCTCGGTCGACGAGACCACGAGCGCCGATGACGTGATCGCCATCGCCCACGTTCTGGGTGCCGAGAGCGAGTACGCGGTGCGCGACGACATCGGCGGCTGGCTGCCGGAGCGGCTGCTGCGCACGAGCGAGTACCTCACGCATCCGGTGTTCAACACGCACCGCTCCGAGACGAGCATGATGCGCTACCTCAAGTACCTCGCCGATAAGGACTATGCGCTCGACCGCGGCATGATCCCGCTCGGCTCCTGCACGATGAAGCTCAACGCGGCCACCGAGATGGAGGCCATCACCTGGCCCGAGTTCGCAGGCCTGCACCCCTTCGCGCCGCGCGACGATGTCGAGGGCTACCTCACCCTCATCGACCAGCTCGAGTCGTGGCTGGCCGACGTCACCGGCTACGACACGGTGTCGCTGCAGCCCAACGCGGGCAGCCAGGGTGAGCTTGCTGGCCTGCTCGCGATTCGCGGCTACCATCGCTCGCGCGGTGACGAGCACCGCACGGTGTGCCTCATCCCTCAGAGTGCCCACGGCACCAACGCTGCCTCGGCGGTTCTCGCCGGCATGCGCGTCGTCGTCGTCGCAACGGATGCTCTCGGCAACGTCGACCTCGACGACCTGCGCGCCAAGGTGGCCGAGCACGCCGAGAACCTCGCCGCGCTCATGATCACCTACCCGTCCACGCACGGCGTCTATGAGCACGAGGTGCGCTCGATCACGGATGCCGTGCACGAGGCCGGCGGTCAGGTCTACATCGACGGCGCCAACCTCAATGCTCTCCTCGGCTACGCGCGCTTCGGCGCGTTCGGTGGGGACGTGTCGCACCTCAACCTGCACAAGACCTTCTGCATTCCGCACGGCGGTGGCGGGCCCGGAGTGGGTCCGGTCGCGGCGAAGTCGCACCTTGCCCCCTTCCTGCCCTCCCACCCGCTCGTGCAGGACGACGAGCGGTGGTCAGAAAGCCGCTGGTCGAGTGCCGCCGAAGGCGGTGCATCGAGACCCGCCCACACCAATATCGTCTCGGCGGCCCCGTTCGGCAGCCCCGGCATTCTGCCCATCACCTGGGCGTATGTGCGCATGATGGGTGCCGAGGGCCTGCGGGATGCGACGGGTGCCGCCGTGCTCGCCGCGAACTACATCGCGGTGCGCCTGCGCGAGCACTTCCCGATCCTGTACGCGGGGGAGAACGGGCTCGTCGCGCACGAGTGCATCCTCGACCTGCGCCCCTTCACCGAGGCGACGGGCGTCACCGTGGATGACGTGGCGAAGCGGCTGGTCGATTTCGGCTTCCACGCGCCGACGATGTCGTTCCCTGTCGCGGGCACCCTCATGGTCGAGCCGACCGAGTCGGAGGACCTCGCCGAGATCGAGCGGTTCATCGAGGCGATGGTGACGATCAAGGCCGAGGCGGATGCTGTGGCCGCCGGTCAGTGGCCGGCCGACGACAATCCGCTGCTGGGCGCGCCGCACACGGCGCGCAGCCTCATCGAGGGGGAGTGGGCGCATCCGTACTCCCGTGAGGAGGCCGCCTACCCGGTTCCGGGGCTCAAGCGCAACAAGTACTGGCCGCCGGTGCGCCGCGTCGACAACGCCTACGGTGACCGTAACCTGTTCTGCGAGTGCCCGCCGCCCGAGGCCTTCGAGTGAACAGTTCTGCCGGGCTTGGTCTCGATACGCTCGCTGCGCGGGCTACTCGACCGACGAGTGTCCGATGGTTGAGTAGCCGCGAAGCGGCGTATCGAAACCCGCCCTCGCAACGAGGTTTCGATACACGCCTGCGGCGCTGCTCAACCAACGGAACCGGTCACAACCAGTCGAATGCCCCGGTCGCCCACGGGTAGCCGACGAACACGGCCACGTCGATGAGGGTGTGGGCGATGATGAGCGGCAGCAGCCGCCCGTAGCGGTGGTAGAGCCAGCCGAAGAGCACACCCATCGCGATGTTGCCGGCGAACGCGCCGAAGCCCTGGTAGAGGTGGTAGGTGCCGCGCAGCGTTGCGGTGCTGAGGATGATCGTCCAGGTGCCCCAGCCGAGCCTGCGAAGGCGCTCGAAGAGGTAGCCGACGACGATGACCTCTTCGGTGACCCCGGCGCGCAGGGCAGAGAGCACGAGGATGGGAACGGTCCACCAGTAGGTGTCGAGTGCGGTGGGGACGACGTTCACGGTCACCCCGAGTTCACGGCCGACGAGGTAGAGCAGAATGCCGGGGATTCCGATCGCGAGCGTCAGCCCGACCCCCCAGGTGAGGTCGCGCAGCGGCATCCGCAGATCGATGCCGAGGGCGCCGAGCCGGGGTGCGGCGCTTCGCCACAGCAGGAAGATGACGAGCGCGACGGCGGCGAAGTCGAAGAAGATTGCCAGGAACTGGTAGATGAAGTCGAAGACTTCGCGCGTGCTGAGGGGCCGGTGGAGGGTAGCGGTCTGCTCGGAGAGCGCCACGTCCATGGTGAGCCGGTTGGCGATGTTCACGATGGAGTAGACGGCGCTGGCACCGAAGGAGAGCGCGAGAACGATGCCGATTTCGGCCCCGATTCTCCTGTGCCCCGAACTGGGCACAGGCTCCGGATGCGTGCAATCGCTCATGGGCTCCGATGCTACGCGGCTTCGGGCCTCAATAATGTGTGCGTCACCACTCGGTAACGTTTGGCATTGCGGTTTCGTTTTTGCAAATTTCCGGCCTAGTGTTTTTACATCACGCGTGGGTGACCGTGTTCTCACGGGCGCCCTCGTTCCATCTTGCACAGGAGGAAAAATTGAAAATCAATCGGATCGGGGCACCGCTCGCGGTAGCCACCATTGCCGCTATGGCACTGGTCGGCTGCACGACGACGGGTCCGGAAGAGCCACCCGCCTCAGAGGGCGGCGGCACCATCACGGTTGCCGAGGTTAACGAGCTCACCGCTTTCACCTCGAGCACCAGTGAGACCAACCTCGACATGAACGGCAAGTTCATCGGGTACACCCGTTCGAGCTTCTTCTACCTCGACGAGGCGCTCAACATCATTCCCGACACGAGCTTCGGCACGATCGAGAAGACCAGCGACGACCCGCTGACCGTCAAGTACACGCTTGCTGACACGGCCACCTGGTCGGACGGTACCCCCATCACCGCGAACGACCTGCTTCTCGCCTGGGCCGTTCAGTCGGGCTTCTTCGACGACGCCACCGTCACCGACGGTGAGGTCACGAGCGGAACCCGCTACTTCGACTACGCGGGCGACACCTCGGGCCTCGGCCTCGCAGACCGCCCGGTCGTGGGTGACAACAACATGTCGATCACCCTCACCTACAGCGAGCCCTACGCCGACTGGACGCTCGTGAACCCGATCGACGCGCCGCTGCACGTCGTAGCGGAGCACGCGGGTGTCTCGGTTGAGGACGCTGTCGACGCATTCCTCACCGCTCCTCGCGGTGACGCGGCGAACCCGAACGAGAACGCCACCATCAAGGCTGTTGCGGACTTCTGGAACACCGGATTCACCGCGACATCGCTGGGCACCGACCCGAGCCTCTACCTCTCGTCGGCCGCGTTCATCCTCGACTCCTGGACCCCCAAGCAGTCGATCACGCTCGTGCGCAACACCGAGTACAAGGGTGACCTCGTTCCCAACGTGGACTCGATCGTCGTCCGCTTCATCGGTGACGCTCAGGCCCAGGTGACCGCGCTGCAGAACGGTGAGGTTGACATCATCAACCCGCAGTCGTCTGCTGACACGATCGCCTCGCTGCAGGCTATCGATGGCGTCACGACCCTCACGGGTGACCAGTTCAGCTACGACCACCTCGACATCTCGTTCAACACCGAGGTGTTCAAGGACGCGAACGTGCGTGAGGCCTTCCTGAAGACGATTCCTCGTCAGCAGATCCTCGACGCCATCGTCACGCCGCAGAACCCTGAGGCGACGCAGTACGACTCGCAGATCTTCTTCCCCGGCACCGCTGGCTACGAGGAGACCATCAAGTCGAACGGTGCTGACGCCTACCACGAGGTTGACATCGACGGCGCCAAGGCGCTCCTGAACGGTGCGACCCCGACGGTGAGCATCCTCTACAACATCAACAACCCGAACCGTGTTGCTGCGTTCCAGGCCATTCAGGCCTCCGCTCAGCAGGCCGGCTTCGTCGTTGAGGATGCTGGCGCTGAGAACTGGGGCTCGCTGCTCGGCAGCGGCACCTACGACGCATCCATCTTCGGCTGGATCTCGTCGGGTGTCGGTGTCGGTGGCGTTCCGCAGATCTTCGGATCGACCGGTGGTGGTAACTACAGTGGTTACGCCAACGCCGAGGTCGACCGCCTCGCGAACGAGCTCCAGGTGACCCTGGACAAGGACGCGCAGGACGCCATCCAGGTTCAGATCGACAAGCTCCTCTGGGAAGACGGATACGGCATGCCGCTGTTCGTCGCCCCCGGTGTGATGGCCCACAACGACAGCGTCTCCGGCGTTGTCTACTACCCCGGCCAGGCCGGCGTGGGCTGGAACTTCTGGGAGTGGACCAAGAGCGAGTAATCAGTGGTTCTAGTCTCCTGACTAGCCCTGGTTGAAACTCCAGGGACGGAGCGCCAGGACTGTCACAGTCCTGGCGCTCCGTTCGTCCGCCTACACCAGTTCCCACCTATCATTCAAGAGCGCTCTCGAGCCACTGCTCGGCTATGCTCAATTCCGCGGGCACGCCACCGTCGTCGTTCCAGCGAATCTCGAGGTACAGATCCCTATGGCATCATTCATCGCGAGACGTCTCGTCGTCTCCGTGCTGCTCATCATCGGAGCGGCATTCATCATGTACATCCTCACGTCCATGGCGGGCGACCCGCTCGAGGAGTACTACCAGTCACGACTGCCCAACCGCGAGCAGCTCATGGCGCAGCGCACCGAGCGCCTCATGCTCAACGTTCCCGTCGTGCTGCGCTTCTTTCTCTGGCTCGGTGGCGCCGCGAAATGCCTCATCCCGTTCGCCGACGCCTGTGACCTCGGACTCACGGTGCAGGGCCAGCCCGTCACCGATCTGCTGCCCCAAGCCATGGGCGCAACGCTTCAACTTGTGACCGCCGCCACGGTCCTGTCCATCGTCATCGGCATCACCATCGGCATCATCTCCGCCC
>DAOMOV010000137.1:5090-5423 GCA_035444505.1 Terrimesophilobacter sp. | reverse complement strand
CCCGCCGACTTCGACCCCAGCATCGTCGGGTTCACCACGGGGTAGCCGGGCCACTTCGTCGTCGCAAAGAACTGGTTCCGCTGCCGGTCGCGGCCGCGCTGCAACAGCACCGACGCACCCTTGGGGGCATAGCCGAACTTGTGCAGATCGGCGCTGAGGCTGGTGACGCCGGGAACACGAAAGTCCCACTCAGGCACGTTGTCGACCCAGGGCAGCACCAGCCCGCCGACGCACGCATCCACGTGCAGCGCGATCCCCCTCTGCTGTGCAGCGGCCGCAGCCTCGGCGATTGCGGCGCGCTCGGCTCGCTGGCCGCCGGGCTCGTCATCCAGC
>DAOMOV010000137.1:1543-5080 GCA_035444505.1 Terrimesophilobacter sp. | reverse complement strand
CGCAGCATCGGCGACGGGGTCGAGGCTGCCGAAGGGGTAGTTGGGCGCCGAGACGACAACGATGGCGACGTCATCATCGAGTCGTTCGATGAGCCGACCGGCCGAAACCTGGCCATCGGCAGCAACGGGTACCAGGTCAAGCTCGACATCGAAATAGGCGGCGGCCTTCTGAAACGCCGCGTGCGCCGTGACCGGGGCGACGAGCCGCGCCCGCCCGCTCTCATGGGTGCGTCGCCACACGTCCCGCGCCGTCTTGACGGCGAGCAGGCAGCTCTCGGTTCCGCCGCTCGTCACCGAGCCCACCACGTCGTCATCGCCGTGAAACAGCTCGCGTGCGAATCCGAGAACCTCCCTCTCCAGCACCGCGACTGAACCGAACGTCGTCGGGTCCAGTCCGTTGACGGGCTGCATGATGCGGATGGCCTCAGCGGCAAGGTCATCGAGCTGCTGACGACCCGTGTCATACACGTACGAGAGCACGCGACCACCGTGAGTGGGCGCATCGGCCTCGCGAAGAGCAGAGAGGCGGCTCAGGATGCCCGTGGAGCCGAGTTCACGCATCGGTGCCCCCAGCCTCCTCAGCCCTCGAGGTCGGTGCTGCGGCTTCCTCGATCGCGTCACGGCGCAGGCGATACCTCCCCAGTGAGATGAGGCTCACAGCGAGAAGCACAGCGGGTACAACACTGAAGCTCACGATGATGCCCGCAACCGCCGCCGCGCTCTGCTCCACCTCGACGCCCGCCGTGGACTCCACGTAACCGGTGAGGTCGAGCACGAGAGTCAGCACCGTTGCACCGAGCGCCATCCCCATGGTTTCACCAGCAGTCCACACCCCGCTGAACGCACCCGCCTGGCCGTCACCACTCGATTTCGCGTCGTGCGAGATGACATCGGGCAGCATCGCCATCGGCATCGACTGCATGCCCGCGTACGCGAAACCGCCAGCAGCAACGGACACATATATCCACTCTCCCGGTGCCCACAGCAGCATCGTCAGGCTGAGAGCCGCAAGCCCGAACAGCACACTCGCATAGAAGAAGACGCGCTCCTTCCCGATTCGCTTGGCAATCACTCCCCAGATGGGGGCGGCGAAAAGTGCGGGGGCGATGAGTGCCGCGAAGATCAGTGACACCGCCCGCTCACTGTGCAGCACCCACACAGCCACGTACTGGGCCCCAGCGAGCATCACCCCCGTCGCGAGCCCTTGCAGCACGAACGTCAGAAGCAGAGCGCGGAACGGCTGACTCCGCCGCAGCGCCGCGAAACCCTCCCGGTACTGGGCCGCAAGAGACACACGGCGAACCGACCCTGAGGAGACACCGCGCGGCGCGACACCGGTCGAGAGCAGCATCCCGCCCCCGATGACGAGGCCGGCCACGATCGCCATGACGAGGTACCCGGTGTGCTCGCTGCCTCCGAGGGTGCGAAGCTCAGGGCCGCCCGCACCGAACAGCAGAATGGCGAACGTGAGCACGACGACGCGCCAGGTGAGCAGTCGCGTGCGCTCGTCATAGCGCGGAGTCAGCTCGGCGGGCAGAGCGATATAGGGCACCTGAAAGAGCGAGAACGACGTCGCCGTGAGCACGAACGAGACCAGTACCCAGATGCCTGCGAGCAGCGGGTCGAGGCCTGCCGGTACCGCAAAGGTCAGCACGAAGAACACGGGCAGCGTGACGGCACCGAGCACCATGAAGCGGCGGCGCGAGCCGTGGCGGGCAAGCGAATCATCGCTGCGAGCGCCAATGAACGGGTCGATGACGACATCCCACACCTTCGCCACCGTCACCAGCACACCAGCCAGAAGCGCAGCCACCCCGAGAGTGTCGGTCAAATAGTAGACAAGTACGAGGCCCGGCAGCGTGCCGAACCCACCCGTACCGATCGAACCGACCGCGTACTGCGCGATTGTCGACCTGGCAAGAACGGGAGCAGAGGAGTTCGCGGAACGCGTCGATGCGGTCATGCCCGAAAGTGTAGCGTTGGCCCCATGGTCGAGTTTCCCCAACCGCCGCACGTCATCGACGAACTCCTCGCCGACCTCAGCGCGACGAGCGGCGAAGAGCAGCCCGTGAATGCCCCCTTCACGGGCACAACCCTGTGCACCCTTCCCCTTTCATCCCTCGACGATGTCGCGGATGCCGCGAACAAGGCACGCCTCGCCCAGCTCGCCTGGTGGGAGGCCGGGTTCGCCCACCGCCGCCGCGTACTGCTGCGCGCCCACGACCTCATGCTGGCGAGGCAGGAGCTCATCCTCGACCTCATCCAGGCCGAGACCGGCAAAGCACGGCTTCACGCCTTCGAAGACTTCGCCATGGGCGTCTACGCCACCCGGTACAACGCACTCTCCGCGAAACCGGTGCTGCGCCGCACATCGCGACGCGCCATGCTCCCCGTGCTCTACCGAACCCGACTCGAGTACCGCCCCAAGGGACTCATCGGCATCATCACCCCCTGGAACTATCCCGTCGCGCTCGGCGTCATGGATGCCAGCGCCGCCCTCGCGGCAGGCAACGCCGTGCTGCACAAAGCCGACAGCCAGGCTGCGCTCTCCGTGCTCGCCGCACGCCGAGCCTTCATCGATGCGGGCCTCCCTGCAGAGCTCTGGGCCGTCGTCACCGGAAGCGGCGCCACCGTCGGCGACGCCGTCGTCACGAGCGCCGACTACGTGTCCTTCACCGGCTCCACCGCCACCGGAATCCATGTCGGCCGCCGCGCCCTCGAAACGCTCACCGGCTCCTCCCTCGAACTCGGCGGGAAGAACCCCATGATCGTGCTCGACGACGTCAACATCGCCAGCGTCGCCAAGGACGCCGCCTACGCGAGCTTCGCATCCCTCGGTCAGTTGTGCGTCTCCATCGAACGCCTCTACGTGCAGCGCGCCATCTACGACGAATTCGTCACCGCCTTCACCGACCGCGTCAGCACGCTCATTCAAGGCGCCGCCTACGACAACAGCGTCGACCTCGGCTCCCTCACCCTGCCAAGCCAACTCGAACGCGTACAGGCCCACGTCGACGACGCCCTCGACAAAGGCGCCACCCTGCTCGCGGGCGGCGCACACCGCCCAGACCTCGGGCCGCTGTTCTACGAACCCACCGTGCTCGCCGACGTCAGCGACGACGCCGAATGTCGCCACAACGAAACCTTCGGCCCCGTCGTCGCCCTCTACCCCTTCGACACCGACGATGAGGCGATCATCGCAGCGAACGACACCGAATTCGGCCTCAACGCCTCCATCTTCAGCGGATCACGCCGCCGCGCACGCCGACTCGCCAGCGCCCTCAGCGCCGGCAGCGTCAACATCAACGAGGGCTACCGGGCCACCTTCGGCTCAGCCGACGCACCCATGGGCGGTATGAAGCGCTCAGGGCTCGGACGCCGCAACGGCCCCGAAGGACTCCTGCGGTTCGTCGAAGCCCGCACCGTGAGCGAATCTCGCCGCCTCTTCACCCTCGCCCGCACCGGCAAAGAAGCCGGGCTCGTCGGCGGCCTCACCATCACCGCACTCAAACTGCTCAAAGCACTGCGAATCCGCTG
>DAOMOV010000137.1:0-1533 GCA_035444505.1 Terrimesophilobacter sp. | reverse complement strand
CAGCCGCCGCTCCAATGGCGGCGGTTCCTTATTTTGACGCGCCAGCGAACGGGCCAGCCGGCGGCGGTAAGTATGAAACTGGCGCCCGAGACGGGCGCCAGCGCTGGAGCACAGAGCGAAGGCCAGAAATGGCCTTCGCTCTGTGCTCCAGCGCGCTACGTCGCTTCACCGTCGAAGGGCGCCTGCTTGCCCTCCTCCTCGAGCCGCTTCTTCCGCTCAAGGTAAGCCGACTTGATCTGCCGCTTCTGGGTCGTGGGCGCATCCTCAACCAACGCCTCGCGGATGATCCGCCGCGGGTCGTACTGGCGCGGATCAAGCTTCTTCCAGTCGACATCATCGAAATCGGGGCCGAGTTCCTCACGCATCCGATCCTTCGCACTGTCAGCGAACGCCTTCGCCCCCTTGACAAACTTGGCGAGCTGCGACGCGTAGTACGGCAACCGATCCGGACCGAGCACAAAAACAGCTATGACGCCAATCAGCAGCAGCTTCTCGAAGGTCAACCCGAACACCCCCCAAGACTAACCGTTCAGACCAGCCACGCGCCCTACAGTGGTGACTAAGGAGAGCGCCGTGACCGACAAAGCCACCGAGTGGAAGTACGCCGAACAACTCATCGGCGAACCCGACCACATCACTGCCGCCCGCACCCACTCCCTCGAACTCGGCGTCGACTCCGTCAGCCCCGGCGTCGGTGCCGCCCTCGCCTTCATCGCCGGTGCCACCGGCGCCTCCAACATCATGGAACTCGGCACCGGATGCGGCGTCAGCGCCCTCTGGATGCTCCACGGCGCACCCCACGCGACGCTCACCTCCATCGACACCGAAGTCGACCACCAGCAGGCAGCGCGCACCGCCCTCATCGGCGCCGGGGTGCCATCCAGCCGCATCCGTCTCATCGCGGGACGCGCCCGAGAAGTGCTCCCCCGCATGAACGAAGGCGCCTACGACCTCATGCTCATCGACGCCGACGCGGCGGGGGCCACCGCATACCTCGAGCACGGGCTCACCCTCGTGCGACCCGGCGGCGTCATCCTCATCGCCCACGCCCTCTGGCAGGGAAGAGTCGCCGATCCGACCAAGCGCGATGCGACCACTGTCACCTACCGCACCCTGCTCACCGACATCGCGGCAAGCGGCATCACCGCAAGCCTCACACCCCTCGGCGACGGGCTGCTGCAGGTACTGCGGCCGACCGACTAATCGGTGAAGACGCCGGCGAGAGCGTCACGGAGCTCCTTGGCTTCATCGTCATTGACCGACACCACGAGGCGGCCACCGCCCTCGAGCGGAACACGAACGATGATGAGGCGACCCTCACGCACAGCCTCCATCGGTCCGTCCCCGGTCCTCGGCTTCATGGCTGCCATTGGTGGTCCCCTTTCGTAGAGCTACCCCACCATTATCCCGCACATCACCGACACCCGAAAATCGGCGCAGATAAACCCTCACGGTCGAACACGTGACACGCCGACCAGCCGCGCCCGAGAACCACTACGCGCCCGACAGCCATGCACGCAAGCGGGACTCCAC
>DAOMOV010000136.1:0-5486 GCA_035444505.1 Terrimesophilobacter sp. | reverse complement strand
ATCCGCCGCCTCATCGAGCACCACCGAAACGCGACACCTGCTGGGTGGCGCTCGCCTGCATCGGCACACTCAGTGGAACGTCGAGGTCGAGCACGCTCGGCACGAGGGGCAGCGGCACGCTGACCCCGACCGTGATCGTGACCACGCCGAGCCGGGTGAGGCATTCGCCCGGCCGTGGACGGCAGTCGACCGCGACCGTGGGGGTGCGTTCGATTCCGGCGTCGGTGAGGGCGAAAGCGATCGCGCGCTCGGCTCGCTGTGCCGCCACCGCCTCACTCGACGACACCACATACACCCGCACCGCCTGACGCGCCGCGGCCTCCACCGCGAGCGCCGCTCCCTGGATCGTCGCCATCGCGAGCACGAGGTACACCAGCGGCAGCAGCAGCACGAGCCCCACGGTGATGAACTCGAGCGACGCCGAGCCCGCGTCGTCGCGAACGCGCTGAGCAATGCGGTTCCGGATGCGCCGGGGCCTGCGGCGGCCCGGGTCAGTCGAGCGGCTCGACGGCGGCATGGGCCGTGACCTCCAGGGCGTCGTCGATTCCGATGAGTCCCACGAGCGGGAGTGGTGCGCGCACGGTGACGGCGACGGCGGGGTGGCCGAGGTAGGTGGTGTAGGTCGCCGACACATCGCCCGCGTAGCTCGGCCCGAGCGCAACCGTGAGCAGTTCGCTGGAGCGGGCGACACCATCGGCGAGACCGTTGTCCGCGAGCGCAGCGAACCGTGCCCCCTCGCCGGCGGCGTCGTGCACGGTGTTGCGGATCAGCAGCGCCAGACCGAGCTGCATGACCGAGAGGGTGAGCACGGTCAGCAGCACGCCGACGAGCACGAACTCGACGACCGCCGAACCCGCTTCGGCGCGTGCGAGTCCCCGCACGGCACGGCGCACGCGAAGCCCCAGCAGCCGCATCACAACACTCAGAACCCGGTGACGCGCTGAATCGCCTGCTCGAACACCTCACTGAGCGCGGGTCCCGCAAGGGCCCAGATCACGATCACCAACCCGGCGGTCATCAACGTGATCAAAACCCAGCCGGGCACGTCGCCGCGGTCTTCTCGCAACGCGCGAGCGATGCGCATCCGTGTGTATGTGGTCAGGCGGTGCTGTGTCATGGTGCGTCCTTTCTAGAAGCCGAGCTGGAGTACGAAGATTCCGGGGAAGATGGCGAACACGATCGTCGTCGGGAGAATGAGGAACACGAGCGGCATGAGCATGCCGACCTCCTTGCGGCCCGCGACCTCGAGAAGAGCGCGTTTCGCCTGGTCGCGCGCATCCTGCGCCTGCGCCCGCAGGGTCTCGACGAGCGGGGTGCCGCGGTCGAGGGCGCCCGTCACCTGCTCGATGCAGCGGGTGAGGGCAGGCAAGCGGATGCCGTCAGCAAGCTCCGTGAGAGCGCGGGCGAGGGGCACCCCCGCGGCGACCTGGGCGCTGACGTTCGTGAACTCGGCGCTGAGTTCTCCATTGCCCCGGCCGGAGACGCGCCGGATCGAGTCGAGGATCCCCTCCCCCGCCGCCAACGAGAGCGTCAAGAACTCCAGCACGGTGGGCAGTTCACTGGCGACCCGCGCGAGGCGCGCCTTCGCGGCACGCTGCAGCAGCCAGTCGCGGGCCACGAAACCGCCGACACCGGCCACCCCGACGAGAGCGACGAGCGCAATGGTGGGGGCACGGCCCGTCTGCGCCGCGATGATCGCGAGCACCGCGCCGATGCCGAGCCCGCCGAGCGCCCAGGCGAGCTGACGCATCCGAAACTCTGCCGCCGCCGCCTGCGAACCTGACTGCCTCAAGCGCAACTCGATGGTGTCGCTGCCGCCGAGCATCCGGTCGACCACGATCCGCACGCTCTCGCCGAGCGGCGCCAGCAGGGAGCCGAGCACCGGCAGCGGGCCGGAAGGGCGGCGCGGAGTCATCGCGCGAGCCTGCTCCGAGACATCGCCGAGGTACGGTGCGATACGACTCACAAGCCGCGGGCGGCCGAGTGCGGGCGTGAGGGAGACGAGCGACCACAGTCCGAGCCCGAGCGCGGCACCGCACACGATGGCCCAGCCGAGCATGCCGCTCACGCGAACCACCGCCGCTCCTCCGGGAGCCGCGCGATCGCGAGCATGAGCCGGTAAGCGACAAACGTGACGACGAGCCCGCCGACGATGAGTACGACACCCCCGGCGGTGTTGTAGGCGGCAGCCGCCTCGGGACGGGTTGACAGCAGCGCGAGCACCACCCACGGTGCCGCCGCGCCGAGCCGGGCCGCGTTGACCACCCATGACTGGCGCGCCTCCACCTCCCCCCGCACCGCAGCCTCCTCGCGCAGGAACGACGACAGCGACCGCAGCACGCCCGGCAGTTCGCTGCCGCCGACCTCGCGCGACATTCGCAGCGTCTCGAGGATGCGGTCGGCAACCGGATCGGCGAGCGCCTCCTTCAGCCGGTCCACGCACGCCGAGAAGTTGCCCGTCGCCGCGTAGTCGCGCTCGAACTCCGCGATCGCCGCACGCGAGCCCGCCGGGCCTACGCGGGCGAGAGCCGCGAGGCTGTCGGGCAGCGACAGGCCCGCGCGCACCCCAGAGAGGAGGTGGTCGACGGCATCCGGCCACTGCGCCCGGGCGGCACGCAGGCGCTGCCTCGCCCGCCAGTTCACCACGAGTACGGGCGCGACCACGGCGGCGAGACCGGATGCGACAGCGAGCGCACCCACGGGAACAAAGGCGAACACGAGCGCCGCCGTGACCACCCCGACGAACGCACTGACCGCGACGAAGAGCGGCACGCTCGTCGAGCGCAGCCCCGCGGCCGACATGCGGTCGCGGAATGCCGACACCATGCTCGGCGTTGCGGCGGCGACGCGCTGCCTGGCCGGCCACAGGAACGGGGAGGCGACGAGGAGCACGCCGAGCGCGAAGACCGCGGCGACCGCGAGCGTCACGAGGCGACCTCCTCAGCTGCGTCGTTCCCTATCGCGTCGATCGCGAGGGCGTCGCCGACGGGTTCCTTCGCGTCGGCGGGCGACGTGCCCGACACAGCTGCCGGGGCACCAACCGGGGCGCCCTCCGGCGCCCGGCGCGCCGACGTCGCCTGCTCCGCCTGCCCGAGCACGATCTCGGGGTCGAACCCGGCGGCCTCGAACTTGTTCGTGCGCACAGGTCTGGCACCGGTCGCATCGAGCGCGCCCTCACGCCACTGAAAGAGGGTCTCGGCTTCGATGACCCCACCCGCGATGCCGCCCGTCGGGGCGACGATGTGGGAGACGTGGCGGGTGCCGCCGCGGTCCATGGTGCAGTGCACGACGAGGTCGATGCTGCTCGCCACGGTCGGCACCACGAAGCTCGAGTCGATGTTGTTGCCCGCGAGCAGCGGCAGCGTGGCGAGCTTCGCGAGCGCGTCCCGCGCGCTGTTCGCGTGAATCGAGCACATCCCGGGCAGCCCGGAGTTGAGGGCGATGAGCAGGTCGAGGGACTCCGCCTCGCGAACCTCGCCGACGACGAGACGGTCGGGGCGCATCCGCAATGCTTCCTTGACGAGGCGCCGCAGAGTGATCTCGCCGGTTCCCTCAAGGCTGGGCTGTCGGCACTGCAGGGCGACGACGTCGCGCGCGTCGATGGCGAGCTCGAAGGTCTCCTCGACGGTGACGATGCGCTCCCCCGGCCGCGCAAGGCAGAGCAGCGCGCCGAGCAGGGTCGTCTTGCCGCTGTGCGTCGCACCCGAGATGAGAATGTTGTGCCCCGACAGCACCGCCATGCGCAGGAACTCGGCCGCGAACCGGTCGAGGGAGCCCAGCTCGACGAGCTGGTCGATGGTGCGGATGCGACTGGTGAACTTGCGGATGTTCACCGCCCAGTGCCGCTGGGTCACGTCGGGGATCGCGACGTGCAGCCGAGACCCGTCGGGCAGCGACGCATCGACAAAGGGACTGGACAGGTCGACGCGACGACCGGTGAACTGCAGCATCCGCTCGACGAGGTCGCGCACCTGCGAGTCGGTGAGGGTCACCGCGGTCTGCTCGGCAACCCCGTTGCGGGCGATGAACACCTTGTCGGGGGCGTTGATCCAGATCTCCTCGACGGTGTCATCGTCGAAGAAGGGCTGCAGGGCACCGTAGCCGGTGAGCGACGCGACGACATCGCGCGTCGCCTGGGCCTCGTCGGCGAGCACGGGGTGAGCGCCGCCGAGGGCGTGTTCGCTGTAGCGCTGCACCTCGTCGCGCACGAGGCCCTCCGCGGCGTGCCGGTCGCTCGCTAAGTCGATGCCGTCGCGCCGCACCCGCTCGCGCACCCGATCGGCGATGAGGGCCACGGCGGATGTCATGCGCCCAGAATGGCGGAGCCCCCATCACCCTCGCCAAAGTTTTCCACAGGTTATGCCGGGCGGATGCGCGTGGGCACCGTGTGCGGGTGGGTGCAGTCGCGGCCGCCCCGCCCAATTACACTGGTGTGTGCTGCGGGAGTGGTGGAATTGGTAGACACGCAGGATTTAGGTTCCTGTGCTTTCGAGTGTGCGGGTTCGAGTCCCGCCTCCCGCACGAATCGAACCCGGCACCCCTGGGTGCGGGGTTCGGTTTGTTCTGGAGGTGTTGCCGAGGACGCGCTTGCGGATGGGCCCCCACCGCCGGTTCCGGCGCGCAGCGCCAGCCGCGTGACGGCCGTGCGGTAGGGACGGGTCCCGCCTCCCGCACGAAGCGACCACAAGAGCGCGAAAGTGGTGGCTCGAATCCCGGGTGTGCCGCAACCTGTGTGCTTTCGACGGACGTTTGTGCGAGACATCCGCGGCTCATCGCGTTACGCTCGTGACTCTCAGCATCCGGAACGAAGGAGTTCCCATGGACATCAACTACCTCGCCGTCGGACTCGCGGCTCTCGCGGCGTTCTTTCTCGGCTACCTCTGGTACACGGTTCTGTTCGCGAAGCCGTGGCAGCGACTCATCGGCATGGGCAGCGCACCCGCGGACGCCGACAGCCCACCCGACGCCCCCAACCTGGGTCGTCTGCTCATCGGCTCGCTCGTGCTCGAGATCGTGATGTCGTTCATTCTCGCCTGGTACCTCGGCACCGGTGCGGGCTGGTCGGCGGGGCTCATCACGGGAGCCTTGCTCGGCGTGGTCGTCGCGTTCGCGTTCGGGGTGAACTACCTGTTCGAAGGCAAACCGTTCGCGCTGTGGCTCATCAACGGCTCCTACAACCTCGTCGTGTTCGCTGCAATGGGTGCCATCATCGGATCATTCTGACCGCGGGCGGGAGCGCATTCAGACACCACCACTAGTATCTAGGTACCGCCTGCCAGTCCAGTGAGTGGAGCCTCCCCTGCTAGATCTCGCCCTCATTCCGTGGCTTGACCCCGAGAACCTCATCAATGGCTTCGGCGCGTTCGCCCTGATCGGCGTGTGCGCAATCGTGTTCGCCGAGACCGGGCTGCTCGTCGGGTTCCTGCTGCCAGGCGACACCCTGCTCGTCATCACGGGCCTGCTGACCTTTGCCGGCGTCATCGAGA
>DAOMOV010000135.1:0-5534 GCA_035444505.1 Terrimesophilobacter sp. | reverse complement strand
TAGAGCAAAGGACTTTTAATCCTTGGGTCGTGGGTTCGAGCCCCACGGGGCCCACCCTCTGAAAATTTTTCGAATCAGCGCCTCTTGAGTCTGATGCGAACCTGCGTGCCACCGCTGCTCGACTTGGTGCGGTCGATCTCAAAGATACCGACCGCATCGACCAGGTCGCCGAGCTTGCTGTAGCCCCAGTTGCGGGAATCGAAATCGGGTGCCTGCTTGCGCAGCAGCGAGCCGACACCGCCCAGGTGAGCCCAGCCGTCATCATCCGCCGCCGCCTCAACACCCTTGCGCAGCATCGACAGCAGCGCCTTGTCGCGCTGCACAGTGCGCGACGGCTTGCGCTCCGGTGCGGCAGGGTCGTCGCCATCCGTCGAATCCACGCCGAGCACGTCGAGGTAGGTGAAAACGTCACAGGCACGCACGAACGGCGCAGGTGTCTTGCGCTCCCCGAACCCGTACACCGTGGCCCCCGACTCGCGCAGGCGGCTCGCGAGGCGCGTGTAGTCGCTGTCGGAGGAGACGATCGCATAGCCGTCGAGGTCGTTGAGATGCAGCAGGTCCATGGCGTCGATGATGAGGGCACTGTCGGTCGCGTTCTTGCCCTTCGTGTAGGCGAACTGCTGCACGGGTTGAATCGAGTGCTCATTCGCCGCAGACTTCCACGCCTGCAGCTGCGGGGTGGTCCAGTCCCCGTACATGCGCCGCACCGACGCCACCCCGTAGGTGCTGATCTCGGCCAGGATGCCCGCCACGTGCTCCGCGCTCACATTGTCCGCGTCGATGAGCAGGGCGATTCGGCTGGAGTTCTCAGGCGCCATGACCCCCAGTCTGTCAGACGCGCCCCCAGAGACACCCACACTGCGATGTCCGATTTCCGCGAGTATCTTCAGCGTGGCCGTGTCATGCTTGCCCTGTGACCATCGCACCGACCGGCTTCGACGAGCGCTACCGCGCGGTCGAAGCACGCGACACCCGCTTCGACGGTCAGTTCATCACCGCGGTGCGCTCCACCGGAATCTACTGCCGACCCTCATGCCCCGCGCGCACCCCCAAACGGTCCAACGTCACCTTCTACCTCACCAGTGCGGCGGCACACGAAGCCGGCTACCGCGCCTGCAAGCGGTGCCTCCCCGAAGCCGCACCCGGCTCCCCCCAGTGGAACCTGCGCCGCGACACGGTCGGCCGCGCCATGCTGCTCATCACCGATGGGCTCGTCGAGCGCGAGGGGGTCGGTGCGCTCGCCTCCCGCCTCGGGTACTCGTCCCGGCACCTCGGTCGCCTGCTCACCGCCGAACTCGGCGCCGGACCCCTCGCGCTCGCCCGCGCCCAGCGCGCCCACACCGCCCGGCTGCTCCTCACGGGAACCAGCCTCCCCATCGCCGACGTCGCCTTCTCCGCCGGGTTCGGCAGCATCCGCCAGTGCAATGACACCATGAGAGAGGTGTTCGGGATGTCGCCGAGCGCCCTCCGCGCGAAACGCAGAGACCCAGCGCCCGGCGCCATCGACCTCGCCCTGCCCGTACGCGAACCCTTCGACTCCGCGGGGCTCTTCGCCTGGATGACCGCCCGCGCCGTGCCCGGCATGGAAGAAGCCACCGACACCAGCTACTCACGCACCCTGCGCCTGCCCGGAGGAGCAGCCTGGTTCGAACTGCGCTCCGACACCACGGCCGGCACAGCGGGCCGAGTCAGACTGCGAGCACGCGTGACCGAACTCGCCGACCTGGGGGTGCTCGTGACCCGTGTGCGCCGGCTCTTCGACCTCGACGCCGACCCGCAGGCCATCGACACCGCCCTCGCACGACACCCCGAGCTTGCGCCGCTCGTCGCCCGGCTTCCCGGCATCCGTGTACCAGGGGCAGCCGATCCGCACGAGATGCTCATCCGCGCGATGGTCGGCCAGCAGGTCACCGTCGCCGCGGCCCGAACCGCACTCACCCGACTCGTCGACGCGCTTGGCGACACCGTGCAGGCACCCGACGGGCAGCCGCAGCGACTGTTCCCCACCATGGAGGCCATCGCCGAACACGGCCACCAGCATCTGCGCGGGCCAGCGGCACGCATCCAAGCGATCACCGAAACCGCCGCCGCGCTGCACCACGGAACGCTCACACTCGGGAGCGCCGACGACGGCGAGCAGCAGCGCGCCGCACTGCTCGCCCGCACCGGCATCGGGCCCTGGACCGCCGACTACGTGCGGATGCGCGTTCTCGGCGACCCCGACATCACCCTCCCCGGCGACAGCGCCGTGCGCAGCGGCGCCCTCGCCGCCGGAATCCCCGCACAGCCCGCGGCCCTCGAAGCCTGGGCTCGGCGCACGGCACCCTGGCGCAGCTACCTCACCGCGCACCTCTGGCGCAACGCAGGAGCAGCCGCACAGCGCACAGCGACCGCAGCCAAACCCGTACCCGCACCGTCAGCAACCAAGGAGACCCCATGAGCCAGCACACCGTGGAAACCACGGCAACCGTTCAAACGATAAACACCCCCGATGGACCGTTCACACTCATCGCCGACGAGCAGGGCCGGGTGCTCGCCTCAGGGTGGAGCGCCGACGAGCAGGCCGTCTGGGAACGCATCGCACCCAGCATCCGCCCGCAGCGACTCGCCACCGGCGTCACCGCCGCTGCCGACGCCGTCACCGCCTACTACGCGGGTGACCTGTCGGCGGTCGCGAAGGTTCCCGTCGTGCAGCGCGGAACCGAGCTCCAGCAGCGCGGATGGACGGCACTGCGCACCATCACCCCGGGCGAGCCCCTCAGCTACACCGAGTTCGCGGAGCTGATCGGCAGCACGGGTGCCGTGCGACCCGCGGCCTCGGTGTGTGCGCGCAATGCACCCGCCCTCTTCGTGCCCTGCCACCGCGTGCTGCGGTCCGACGGAAGCATGGGCGGATTCGCCTGGGGGGTGGCCGTGAAGCGGTCGCTCCTCGACCGGGAGGCGGGCCGAACGCTGCCGATCTGAGGAGCAGGCGGGGTCCTAGTCATGGGTCGCGCGCCACGTCTTGATGGCCGCGTCGATCGGCCAGATCGCGGCAACGCCGACAGCGGCGTAGGCGAAGACAATCGCGAGCACGCCGCCTGCGGCGAGTTGATCCGCAAACTCGACCCCCGCCGTGGCGGCGAGGTAGTCCGGGTTGAAGAGCCGACCGGTTGCCAGCGCCCACACGACCGGCGCCGCGAACGCAATCGTTATCACGGTGCACGCTGCTGTAAGCGGCCAGGTCCACCTGCCCGCGCGGAGCAGGACGGCCCAGAACACGACATCAACGGCGAGCATCCCCAGCAGGTACCAGCCGAGCCATGCCCAGGTGGCGGGTTCGATCAGGGTCGCGGGCTGCTCGGCGCTCTGGAACGGCTGCAGCGGGGTGAGCGTGAGAATCGCGACGGCACCAAGCGCGATGAATGAGAGATTCACCGCGGCGTCCCACCGTGTGGTCGTTCGGGTCGGTTCGTGCAGCTCGGGCAGCAGGGCTGGGGTCCACTCCATGAGTGGTTTGCCGCGGAGGTTTCGCTCGAGCACCGCGAAGACGAGTGTGGTCCAGAAGCCAAGGTGTATCACGAGGGCGATGAGCACCACAAAGGTCGAGCCGACGATCTCACCGAAGGGTTTGTGTGCGAGCGTCTGCGCGAGCGGGAACGCGACCGCTACGACAGGCACCACGATGATCAGCAACAGGCGAAGCAGACGGCGCCACAGCGGATAGAGGGTGGGGCCGATGAGGTGCTGGACACGGTCGAGGTAGCTGGCCGCCAGCGCGTCAGGGTCACCCAGCGCGGTGAGGGCCGCCGTCTCTGCCGTGGCGTGGTCGGCGCCATCCTCGATGCGTGCGTCGATGTCGTCGCCAATGCGTTCGGCGAGCTCTCGGCGCAGCTCCTCTCGCTGCGCTTCGGGCACGCTGCGGGTAGCGGCGTAGAGGTAGCGGTCGGTGAGGGTAGTGGTCATGATTCTGCTCCTTCGGCGGTGTCGGTTGCGGCAAGGGTGAGCCGACGGATGATGTCATCGAGTCGCTCCCACTCGCTCGTGAGCTGCGCGGCGAGCGCGTCGCCTGCGGTGGTGGTGCTATAGAACTTGCGGGGTCTCGCTTCGTCGGTATTCCACTCGCTCGCGAGCAGCCCCTGCTTCTCCAGGCGACGCAGCAAGGGGTAGAGAGTGTTCGCGTCGGCGTCGAGACCCCACGCACCCAGCTGGTCGAGTAGGGCGTAGCCGTAGCTCGCCGTGCGCAACGCGATGAGGCTCGCGAGCACGACCGTGCCTCGGCGAAGCTCCACGAGGTTGTTCGCGGCGGCGTCCTCACGACCTGTATCACTCACATCAGACACAATACTGTGTCTCACACACTATTGCAACTGGCGCAGGATGCCTCGGCCTCGGCTTCGACTACGGCTTCGACTACGAAAGCCCTCCCGCTGATCCGACCTCGTCCAGCGCCTCGCGCAGGGCATCCCGTGACGAGACACCGAGCTTTCGGTACACCGACTGCAGCTGGGCGTCAACGGTGCGCACCGAGATGCCCAGCCTCTCCGCAATCTCCTTCGATCGCTCCCGCGCCGCCGCCGCGAGCGCAACCTCGAGCTCTCTCGGGCTGAGCAGCGTCGGCTGGCGCACAAGGAACGGCGCCTCATCGATCGTGGGCGCGATGCGGCTCGCCACGAGTTCGAGCTTGCGACTCAGCTCGGCGCGTGGCCGCATCCGCAGTGCGAGCGTGACCGCATCGAGCACGGTCGGCTGCTGCCCCGCGGCATCGACGCGTCGCAGGATGCCGGGCAGCACCTCGAGGTCACCATCGCGGAGAGCCACGGCGAGGTCGCGCAGACACAACACGAGCTCAAGCTCACTCGGGGACCGGTTCACGAGAAGTTCGAGCAGCTCTGCGGCCTCGGCGACGCAGCCGAGGCGGATGGGTATGCACGCGGCGAGCGCGGCAAGAAAAACCGCACCCCGGTCGGCACCGCGGCGCACCGCCGTGTCGATGACGCGCACCGCGGCATCCGTGTCACCACCGTGCGCCAGAATCCACGCCTCCGCCTCAGCGACCTGAATGTAAGCGTGCCTGCCGCCGCGCTGCGCCGGGGTCATGGCGTCAAGCATCCGCCGCGCATCGTCAACACGACCCTGCTTCGCGACCGTGTTCGCCTGGTAGCCGAGCGCAACCCCGAGGAGTCCGAGGCCGTCGCGCCACCGCAACTGGTCGACGGCGAGCGTGGTGAGCCGTTCGGCCTCGATGAGCCTGCCCCCGCACTGCCGCAGGTTGCCGAGCAGCATCGTGTACACGCCCACCCCGTCGTCGGCGTCAACGCGACGGCTCTCAAGGTAGGTGGCGGCCTCGGCGACGCGTCCCGAGCAGATGAGGTCGACGAATCGTGCGAAGCCCAGTGCGGCGGATGCGAGGGGGTCGACCTGACCGATCTGCGTCTGTATCTGCGATAGCTCCTCGATGGCGATGCGCGCCGCGGCGAGCTCGCCTCGAACGGACCGAGAGACGACGAGCAGCAGCGCAGACCGGATCGCCAACTCGGGGCGGAGCGTGAACG
>DAOMOV010000134.1:0-5574 GCA_035444505.1 Terrimesophilobacter sp. | reverse complement strand
CCCGGCTTCGGGCACAGCATCTCGCACTCGCACCGCCGCACCAAGCGGCGCTTCGACCCGAACGTGCAGAAGAAGACGTACTACGTGCCGTCGCTTCGCCGCAACGTGACGCTCACCCTGAGCGCCAAAGGAATCAAGGTCATCGACGCACGCGGCATCGAGTCCGTCGTCAAAGACCTTCTCGCTCGTGGGGAGAAGATCTAGTGGCAAAGCAGCAGGACGTCCGTCCGATCATCAAACTCCGCTCAACGGCGGGCACCGGGTACACCTACGTGACCCGCAAGAACCGCCGCAACGACCCCGACCGGCTCGTGCTGAAGAAGTACGACCCGGTTGTCCGCAAGCACGTCGAATTCCGCGAGGAGCGCTAAGAATGGCCAAGAAGAGCAAGATTGCCAAGAACGAGCAGCGGAAGGTCGTCGTCGAGCGTTACGCCGCGAAGCGCCTCGAGCTGAAGAAAGCGCTCGTCGACCCCAACTCGACCGACGAGCAGCGTGAGGCCGCCCGCCTCGGCCTGCAGAAGCTCCCTCGCGACGCCTCCCCCGTCCGTGTGCGCGGACGCGACGCCATCGATGGTCGCCCGCGCGGATTCCTCCAAGAATTCGGCATCTCGCGTGTGCGATTCCGGGAAATGGCTCACCGAGGCGAATTGCCCGGAATCACCAAGTCAAGCTGGTAAATTCAAGCAATCACAACGAACGACGTCCTGAGGAGGACAATCCATGGCTGATTCAATTAACCGCTCCGACCTCGTCTCGGCGATCGCCGCCTCGACCGGTCAGAGCCAGGCTTCGGTCAACGGCGTTCTCGACGCTCTGCTCGACGAGCTTGCTGCCAACGTTTCCAAGGGCGTCAAGGTCACCGTGCCCGGCTGGTTCTCCGTCGAGCGCACCCACCGTGCCGCCCGTGCGGGCCGCAACCCTGCCACCGGCGCGGCCATCCAGATCCCCGCTGGCTACGGTGTGAAGCTGAGCGCCGGCAGCAAGCTCAAGGCTGCCGCCAAGTAAAACAGATCCGCGAAGGGCGTGACGCTGACACAGCGTCACGCCCTTTCGCACTTAACCAGCAGGCGACGACAGCAGGCTCAGGCGGCAGGCATAGGCTGGATGCTGTGCCCCGCTCACTGCGAATCCTCGGCCCCGCCCTGCTCCTGGCCTTCGCATTCGCCGCACTCATCGCCTCCCTCGCCTACGGCGGCGGGGCCACAGCGCCCGAGCGGCTAGACCCCGGCCCCGTCGTGCTCATCGGCCTCCCCGCAGCCCGCATCGTCTTCTACGCCGGCGCCGCCACCACGATAGGCGGCCTCCTCTTCGCTGTGCTCCTCCTCGCTAAACCGAAACCCGAATTCAACGTCGCCCTCGACGTCGCCGCTGGCGGGGCGGCCGTGTGGACCGTCGCCGCCGCCGTCACGACCTACCTCACCTTCCTCAGTGTCTCACTGTTGCCCCCCAGCCTCGGTCCCGAGTTCGGTCAGGTGTTCGGCAACTACCTCCTGAACCTCGAACTCGGGCAGGCGTGGACCTACGCAACCCTCGTGCCCGCGATCGTGACCATCCTCGTCTTCGGGGTGCGCAACCACACGGCCCTCGTCTTCGTGCTCCTGCTCGCCGGTACCGGACTCGTGCCCCTCGCCCTCCAAGGCCACGCGGCAGGCACAGCCGGCCACGGCCAAGCCGTCAGCAGCCTCGGACTTCACCTCGTCTTCGCCAGCGTCTGGGTGGGCGGGCTCATCGTGCTCGTCTTCCTGCAGCGCACGCTCAGCAGCGATCGGCTCGTCGTCATTCTGCGCCGCTACTCCACCCTCGCCCTCGTGAGTTTCGTCGTCGTCGGTGCCTCCGGAGCCATCAACGGTTCAGTAAGGGTTGGCAGCATCGAAGCGCTGCTCACAACCCCCTACGGCGTGCTCGTCGTCACCAAAGTGGTCGCCCTCGTCGGACTCGGTGCTTTCGGCGCGGTCAACAGACGGTGGGTCATCGACCGCTTGGAGCGTCGAGGGGCAACGGCGCCCCACTTGTTCTGGTGGCTCGCCGTCGCCGAACTCGCCGTCATGGGAATCGCCACCGGGGTTGGCGCGGGGCTCGCTCGCACCCAGACCCCCATCCCTCAGGTGCTGCCGCCCGAAGCGACACCAGCAATGCGACTCACCGGCGAACCGATGCCCCCCGAACTGGAGTTCTCCCGCTACTTCACCGAGTGGAAGTTCGACATCCTCTGGATCCTGATCCCCGCGTTCCTCGCGTTCTTCTACCTCGCCGGAGTCTGGCGACTGAAGCATCGAGGCGACAAGTGGCCCGTGTACCGCACAATCCTCTGGCTCACCGGGCTCGCGGTGCTGTTCTACGTCACCAACGGCGCCCCCAACGTCTACGAGCGGTACCTGTTCAGCGCCCACATGATCGCCCACATGACGCTCGCCATGGCGGTTCCGATCATGCTCGCCCCGGCTGCACCCATCACACTCGCCCTGCGCACGATCCACAAACGGGAGGACGGCAGCCGCGGTATGCGGGAGTGGATTCTGCTTTTCGTGCACTCGCGGGTCGCGGGCATCTACGCGAACCCTGTCGTCGCGGCCGCCATTTTCGCGGGCTCCCTGTGGGCGTTCTACTTCACCCCCGTGTTCCGGTGGGCCGCCGAGGACCACATCGGGCACACCCTGATGATTGTGCACTTCCTCGGCTCCGGATACCTGTTCGCCCAAGCCCTCATCGGTGTCGACCCCGCCCCGTACCGTGCGCCGTACCCGCTGAGGCTGCTCGTTCTGCTCGCAACGATGGCATTCCACGCGTTCTTCGGGCTTGCCCTCGTCACTGGTGAGGGGCTGCTGCTCGCCGACTGGTTCGGTGCCATGGGGCGCGACTGGGGGCCGTCCGCGCTCGCCGACCAGCAGCTCGGCGGCGCCATCACGTGGAGTGTCGGCGAGGTCCCCACCCTGTTTCTCGCGATCGCACTCGCCCTGGCGTGGTCCAGCAGCGACGACAAGGAGGCGAAACGCCTCGACCGCAAGGCTGACCGTGACGGTGACGCCGACCTGAAGGCTTACAACGAGATGCTGCAGCGGATGCAGAACGGACCCTGAGCGGGGGTTCGTCTCACGTCTGATTCCGACGCCCGAGACGGGCGTCGGCGCTGGCGCCGTCGGCGAAGGCGAGAAATCGCCTTCGCTCTGTGACGAAGCGCGCGCTATCCGCCGGTGATCGTCACGGCGTCGCTCGTCGAGACGGTCATGGCCCACACGAGGGTGAAGTCGACGGTTTCGTCGAGGTGCGATACCGATCCGTCGAACAGGGATTGAACCTCTGCCTGTACGCGAGCCGTGCCATTGCCACCGGCAACCAGCCACTCGCCGGGAAAGTCACCTGGAACGATGGAGATCATCGGGAAAGTCGCGATGGTCCAGGTCGGTGGTGACTCGAGCCGGTTCGACACGCTGTACCCGAAGGGGCACCCGGTGGGGAACAGCACCGTCTGGGCTGCGCACTCGGTGAGGTAGTCGTCCACTTCGGACTGCACTTCGGAGACGAACCGTTCACTCGCACGCACCTCGACCTCGGCGACTGTGAGGGTGCCGGGCTCCGTGATGAGCACTGTACGGTCTTCGGCGGTGAGGTAGGCGGTGTTGTGCGTGAGAGTGAGCACGCTCGGGGTCAGCACCTGCCACGTCGCCGACTCATTGGGAGCGTTCGTGGCAAGGCGGATACCGTTCGCCTCAAAACGAGGGTCGCCGACGGGGGTCACCTCAACGACGCTCACGGGGCTCTCCACGAACTTCCACGCGTTGAAGAGACCGAGGCGCATTCCCGTGTGGGTGACGCGGAACAGGGACTCGCCGGGCAGGCCGTCGAGCGTGAACGAGTAGTGCACGAGCGTGTCGCGGCCGTCGTCAATGGTGTTGATAAGCGCGATGTCGCTGAGTTCCCCCAGACTCTCGCGCTGCAGGAGCGACTCACTGACGCCGGGGATGGTGGCGACCCCGGGGGTGGCGAGTGCGGCATCCGGGTTCTTCGTCTCGAGCGCGGCAAGGTAGGTGCCGACGAACCCGGCGGGGCTGTAGAGCGTCAGGTTGAGGGCGACGACCGTGCCGATGAAGGTGGCGAGGATGACGCCCAGCCCGATCCACCACGGCGCGTTGCTGCGTCGCACTGTGGAAACCCGGGCCATGCCCCAATCCTAGGTGCCGTAAATTCGTGCCGTAGATTTGATGGACCGCGTTGCGGTGGAGTGGGCGGAAGGGGCCGTGTGAGTCAACCCGAGCTGTCCGAGGAGCAGCGCGTCGTCTTCGAGCTGATTGAGCGCACCCGTGATCACATCTTCGTCACCGGGCGCGCAGGAACCGGCAAGTCGACGCTACTGAATCACCTTGCCTGGAACACCAGCAAACAGCTCGTCATCGCTGCCCCCACCGGCGTTGCGGCACTCAACGTGGGTGGGCAGACCATTCACTCCCTGTTTCGACTGCCGATCGGGGTGATCGCCGATCACGACATCGAGCAGAACACCGACCTGCGCAAACTGTTGGGTTCCATCGACACTCTCGTCATCGACGAGGTGTCCATGGTCAACGCCGACCTCATGGATGCCATGGACCGATCCCTCCGCCAGGCACGGCAGCGACCCGATGACGCATTCGGCGGTGTGCAGGTGGTGCTGTTCGGTGACCCCTACCAACTCGCGCCGGTTCCCGGTGATGGCGATGAGCGCACCTACTTCGCCGACCAGTATCGCTCGATGTGGTTCTTCGACGCGAAGGTGTGGCGTGAAGCGGACCTCAAGATCATCGAACTCACCAACATCCACCGTCAGCACGAGGAGGAGTTCAAGTACCTGCTCAACGCCGTTCGGCACGGCATGGTCACCGAGGAGATCGCGGAGCGCCTCAACACCATCGGAGCGCGGCCGGCCCCCACCGATGGTGCCATCACGCTCGCGACCCGCAATGACTCGGTCAACCGCATCAACCAGACCCAACTCGGCCTCCTGCCCGGGCGCGCACTCACGGCGGTCGCGGAGATCACCGGCGACTTCGGGGGGCGAGCCTACCCGGCGGATGAGCGCCTCGAGATCAAGGCTGGCGCACAGGTCATGTTCCTCCGCAATGACGCCGACCGGCGCTGGGTGAACGGGTCCATCGGCACGGTCACCAAGATCGCCAGCACCGTGTGGGTCGACGTCGACGGTGAGGAGCACGAGGTGGAACCGGCCGTGTGGGAGAAGTACAAGTACTCGTACTCCTCGGTGACGAAGAAACTCACCCGGGAGATCGTCGCGGAGTTTCAGCAGTTCCCGCTGAGGCTGGCGTGGGCGGTGACGATCCACAAGTCGCAGGGAAAGACCTACGACCGCGCCATCATCGACCTCGGCAGCAGGGCCTTCGCTCCCGGGCAGACGTACGTGGCGCTGAGCCGGGTGAGCACGCTTGACGGGATGTTCCTGACGCGGCCGCTGCGGCCATCCGACATCATGGTCGACGAGGATGTGCGGCGCTTCATGCGCGCGCTGGAGCACTAAGCGAAGGTCATTTCTGACCTTCGCGGCGACGCCAGCGCCGACGGCCGTCTCGGCCGTCGGGAAGGG
>DAOMOV010000133.1:0-5620 GCA_035444505.1 Terrimesophilobacter sp. | reverse complement strand
CTTTGAGGATCTTGATGGCTACCGTGCGTCCGATGACGAGGTCGCTTGCCTGCCACACTTCACCCATGCCGCCGATCGCGATGCGGTTGGAGAGTTGGTAGCGTCCACCGAATGTGAGGCCGCTTGTGGGTCTCATCTGTTCAACACCGCCTCCATGACCTGCCTTGCTATCGGTGCCGCGACGGCGTTGCCGAAGCTGGAACCGTTCTCGACGACCACCGCGACGGCGATCTGAGGGTTGTCTGCGGGGGCGAATCCGGTGAACCAGAGGGTGAGTGGTTGCCCTTCACCGTTCTGAGCTGTTCCCGTTTTTCCGCCCACGTCGACTCCGTTTATTCTGCCATTGCTTGCTGCCCCGTTGTTGACGTTGCTGACCATCAGTCTTTTCATGATTTCTGCTGTCTCGGCGCTGATGGGGGTGGAAAGCACTTCGGGGTGGAAGGGTTCGATGACGCTGAGATCTTGGGCGCGGATGGTGTCGACGAGTGTGGGTTCCATGAGCTGTCCACCGTTGGCGATGGCGGCGGTGACCATGGCGATTTGGAGTGGTGTGACGCGAACGTCGGATTGCCCGAAGGAGGCGAGCATGAGTTGGGCGGCGTCGGGGTCGGGCGGGAAGATGCTCGGCGTCACGGGCATGGGTACGCCGAGTTCGCTGCCGAAGCCGAACCGTTCGGCGTATTCGCGGATGATGTCGTCGCCGATTTCTGCTCCGATTTCGGCAAACGGGATGTTGCAGCTCAGCCGTAGAGCGTCGGCGAGGGTGACGCGGTCGGTTCCGCCGCACGCTGAGCGTCCCGCGTTGTAGATGATGCTGTCGCTGAGGGGCAGTTGCAGTGAGGGCGGGTTTGGGACGGTGGAGTCTTGACGCAGGAGGCCGCTGTCGAGTGCGGCTGAAGCGACGACCAGTTTGAAGACGGATCCGGGGTGGTAGAGGTCTCCGCTGATGGCGCGGTTGATGAGGGGGTGGGTGGGGTCGTCGAGCAGTTCGTTGTACGCGGCGATCACGAGGCCGGTGTTGTGGCGGGCGAGTTCGTTGGGGTCGTAGGACGGGTTGGAGACCATGGCGAGGATGGCGCCGGTGCTGGGGTTGATTGCGACGACGGAACCGTGGTTGGCACCGAGTGCTTCTGCGGCGACGCGCTGAATGTTGTCGTCGATGGTGAGTTCGACCGAGGCACCTTTCGCTGATTGGCCGGTGAGGATGGCGTTGAGCTGTGCCAGGAATTGGTCGCTTGCGGTTCCGCTGAGGTAGTCGTTGAGTTCACCTTCGATGCCGGTGTTGCCTTGGTTGAGGGTGAAGTAGCCGGTGATGTGGGCGTACAGTTCGGGTTCGAGGTAGGTGCGCAGGTACTTGAATTCGTTGTCGACGGGGACCGATTCGGCGATGACTCGTCCTTCGACGAGGATGGGGCCGCGTTCGGCGGAGTAGCTGTCGTAGAGGGTTCGCACGTTGCGGTCGTCGGCGCGCAGGCTGTCGGCTTCGAACGCGGTGATGATGGTGCTGGAGGTCATGAGGGCGAGCACCATGATGAGGATGAGGGCGCTGACGCGTTTGATTTCGGTTGTCATGGGCCTACCACCACGTGCGGGCCGGTGCGGATGGTGTCGGAGAGTCTCAGGATGAGGGCGGCGATGATCCAGTTGGCGACGAGGGAGGAGCCGCCGGCGGCGAGGAAGGGAGTGGTGAGTCCGGTGAGGGGGATGAGCCGGGTGACTCCGCCGACGACGATGAACACTTGGAGCGCGACGACGAAGGAGAGGCCGACGGCGAGGAGCCGCCCGAAGTCATCCGGTGCCTGGTAGCCGACGCGGAGGCCGCGGGCGACAAACAGCAGGTAGAGCGCGAGTATGGCGAAGAGCCCGGCGAGGCCGAGTTCTTCGCCAAGGCTGGCGACGATGAAGTCGTTCTGGGCGAGGGGCACGAGGTAGGGTCTGCCCTGCCCGAGGCCGGTGCCGATGAGCCCGCCTTGGGCGAGCCCGAAGATGCCCTGCACGAGTTGGTAGCTTCCTCCGACGGCGTCGTACACCTCGGGGTTGAATGCGTCGAGCCAGGCGGTGAACCGGTTGCCGACGTGGGAGAACAGTCCGGCTGCGGCGGCTGCGCCACCGGCGAAGAGGAGGAGACCCAGAATGACCCAGCTGATGCGTCCTGTGGCGACGTAGATCATGACGAGGAACAGGCCGAAGTAGAGGAGGGCGGTGCCGAGGTCACGTTGGAAGATGAGCACCGCCATGGCCGCGACCCAGGCGATGAGGATGGGGCCGAGGTCTCGGGCGCGGGGGAACCGCATCCCGAGCATTTTCTTGCCGACGAGGGAGAGGCTTTCGCGGTGTTCGACGAGGTATCCGGCGAAGAATATGGCGAGGGCGATTTTGGCGAGCTCTCCGGGCTGGAAGGATGCGGGGCCGACGCGGATCCACAGTTGGGCTCCGAACTGCGAGTACCCGATACCGGGAACGAGCGGTAGCAGGAGCAGCACGAGGCCGGTGAAGCCGGCGATGTAGCGGAACCGCAGCAGCACTCGGTGGTTGCGGATGATGATGAGCACGACCACGGCGAAGGTGATAGCGATCGCGGTCCAGGCGATTTGGCGCACGGATGCGGCATCCCAGCCCTGCAAGCCGTCGTCGAGGTCAAGGCGATAGATCGCGGCGATTCCTAGGCCGTTGAGCACGGTGGCGATGGGAAGGATAAGGGGGTCGGCTTCGGGGGCGACGAGCCGGAGGCAGAGGTGGGCTACGAGAACGAGTACGCAGAGGGCGACACTGTAGCCGTAGAGGGCGTCGGTGACTTCGCCCAGTGCGCCGAGTTCAACAAGGGCCACCGCGCTGAGGTTGATGGTGAACGCGAGCAGCAGCAGGAGGAGTTCTCGGTTGCGATATTTCGCGGGGGTGCGTAGGCGCAGGCGCAGCTCTTTGCTGAGCGGGGTTCGGTCGGTGACGGCGACGAGTGTGGGCTCAGTCATCGGCTGAGCTCTTCGAGTCGTTCGAGAATCTGGCGGGCGTGTTCGAGGGAGTTCGCGTTGAGCGTTTCAATGACGCTGGAGCGCGTATAGGGGGGCAGCGATTCGAGGGAGAGGGATGTCTGCTGGTACACGCTGCTGAGTTTGATGGGGCCTAGGTCTTGCTGCACCCCTTGGTAGATGGCGACGGTGTCGCCGTAGGCACCGATGTAGTAGTGGGTTTGGGTCCAACGGTAGCCGAGGATGAGTGCGATGGCGATGGCACCGATCATGAGAATGATGGCGATGAGCCACGACACTTTGTGGCGGATGGCGCGGCGGCGGTGCTCGTAGTAGAGCTCGTCGAGGTATTCCTCGGATTCGGGTTCGAAGTGTGAGTCTTCGGGGGCGCTCGACTTGAGCGGGTGCAGCAGGAGCGTGGGGAGGCGGAGCGCTTTGCGGGCGATTTCTGCCTCGTAGGTGAGGGGGAGGGCGGCGGAGCCGACGATCTGCGGCGGCAGCGAACCGGAGTAGTTGTCTTCGCCGATGGAGGCGACGACGACGGTGACGTTGTCGGGTGCGCCGTGGTCAAGCGCTTCTTTGATGAGGCGATTTGCCGCGTCTTTGGGGTTGCCGTGGTTCTTGAGGATGGTGCGGATCTTGTCGTCGCTGACGTAGCTGCTGAGCCCGTCGGAGCACATCAGCCATACGTCGCCGTTGGCGGTGGAGAGTACGGTGGTGTCGATTTCGGGTGCGGAGTCGATGTCGCCGAGCACGCGCATGAGCACGTTGCGGCGTGGATGCACGGCGGCTTCTTCCTGAGTGATGCGACCGCTGTCGACAAGTCGTTGCACGAAGGTGTGGTCGGTGCTGAGCTGGTCGAGTTCGCCATCTCGGAGACGGTAGATGCGGGAGTCGCCGATGTGGCCGAGTGCGACCTGGTCGCCGACGCGGATGAGGCCACTGACGGTGGTGCCCATGCCGGTGAGTTCGGCGTGGTCGAATACGGTTTCGGCGATGAGGGTATTGGCGGCGAGCAGTGCGGATTGGAGGGCGAACTCGGCTTCTTCGGCGGTGGAGTAGGCGCGGTCTGCTTCAGCGATTCTCTTGATGGCGATGGCACTGGCGACGTCACCGCCAGCGTGTCCGCCCATGCCGTCGGCGACGACGAAGAGGTGCTTTCCGGCGTAGGCGGAGTCTTGGTTGTTGGCGCGTACCTTGCCGACGTGGGAGAGGGCCGTGCTCTTTCCGGTGCGGGGCATCCGGTTACCGTCGCAGTTCGAAACTGGTGGTGCCGATGCGCACGGTTGCGCCGAGGGGCACGGGTGTTGGCACGGTGACGCGTTCGTCGTCGAGGAAGGTTCCGTTGGTGGAGTCGAGGTCTTGGATCACCCAGCCGTCGTCCCACAGCAAGAGTTTGGCGTGGTGGGTGGAGGTGTAGTCGTCGCGGATGACGAGCCCGTTCTCGCGGGAGCGGCCGATGGTGAGTGGCTGGTCGGTGAGGTCGATCTCGAGCCCTGATTTGGCGCCGGTGGTGATGACGAGGCGTTTGGCGTTCTTGGAGCCTTCGCCTTTCAACTCGGTGACGGGGGTCGGCAGTGGGGTGGAGGGGAACGAGCCCGCGGGTGTCTCAGTCTGAGGGCGGCGGATGGCCTGACCGAAGAGGTCGCTTCGGAGGGCGTAGATGATGGCGAAGATGAACACCCACAGCAGGAGGAGGAACCCGAATTTGAGGACGAGGAGGGTCAGTTCACTCACAGGCCACCACCGCCTTTCGCGAGACGGCTGCTTTGGCGGGGGGTGTTCTGGTCGCCGGGGTTGGTCTGGGCAAGCACCCGGAATACGATACGGGTTCTTCCGATGGTTATCTCGCTGTCGGGCGGGAGGGGGGCTTTGGTGACGGGCTGGCCGTTGAGGGTGGAGCCGTTGGTGGAACCGAGGTCGTGCACTTCGGCGCGTTCACCATCCCAGCGGATTTCGACATGTTTGCGGGATGTTCCGGTGTCGCTGACGGTGATGTCTGCTTCGCTTCCCCGGCCGATGACGGTGCGACCGCGTTTCAGCGGGTAGCGTTTGCCTCCGATGTCGAGCACGGCGTTCCAGGTGACATCACCTGTGACGCTGTGCGATTCGACGCGCACGATTCCGTCGGTAGCGGCGGGGTCTTCGTGAAGGGTGATACTGATGCCACCGGCGAACTGGTAGCGCTGCGCGGCGGCGTGCTTCTGGACGAGCCCGGTGAGTTCATCGGTGAGGCTTTGGCCGAGCCCCGACATCCGCTCGTGGTCGCTCGTCGCGAGGTGCACGGTGAAGGTGTTGGGCACGAGGATGCGGTCGCGGGAGACGATGGCGGCTTTCGTGTCGAGTTCGCGGCGGAGTGCGGAGGCGATCTCGACGGGCTGGAGTCCGCTCTTGAAGGTGCGCGCGAAGGCGCCGCCGACGACACGTTCGAGGCCTCGCTCGAAGTTGTCCAGTAGCCCCACAGCGTTTCCTTCCGGTGGCGTGCACCCGTAATGATGGTAGTCGTCTTGGGTGGGAGGGCACGGTTATCCCGCATGTTCGGGGCTCACGCCTGTGATAATCTCGCTCACACGCGCGAGTGGCGGAATTGGTAGACGCGCTGGCTTCAGGTGCCAGTGTCCGTGAGGATGTGCGGGTTCAAGTCCCGCCTCGCG
>DAOMOV010000132.1:0-5629 GCA_035444505.1 Terrimesophilobacter sp. | reverse complement strand
GCTGAGGATCGCGGCCATCGAGTGCTCACGGATGCCGAAGCGAATGAACTCACCACGCGGATTGTCAGCGGCGACCGCCTCGCCCGGCACGGAAACATTCGTTGACCCCGCAAGGTCAGCCGAACCGCCCCACAGGTTCGTGTGCGGCGTGAGCGCCTGAATGACCGCCCCGTTGGTCTTGCGGGTCGCGAAAGGCGTGCCCTCAGCCGGAAGCGCAGCCGCAACCTCCTCCAGCGCCGCGCGCGCCGCATCCCCGTCGCCACCGGCGCGAAACCGCGCCCACCGGGCCGCAGCCTCGGAGTTGGCGCGCTGCCACTCATCGAAGCGACTCTGCCAGTCGCCCTGCAGTTCGCGGCCCCGCTCGAGGGCACCGCGCGCGTACTCGAGAACGCCCGGCTCTACCAGCTGCTCGAGGGAGGCATCCGGTGCGAAGCCCAGCGCTCGCTTCACCGCGGCGACCTCATCGACGCCGAAGCCGCCCGCGTGCGCGGCGGGCGTGCCGCCGAGCTTCTCCGATGGAGCACCGATCGTACTGCGCAGCGCCACGAGCGTCGGCCTCCCCGCCGCCGCGGTTCGGTCGGTCGCGTCGCGCAGAACAGCCTCGATCGCGTCGAGATCGTTCGGGTCATCCGCCTCGATGACACGCCACCCGTACGCGCGGTAGCGGGCCCGCACATCCTCACGGAACGACGCCTGGGTTGTCGCATCAATGGTGACCCCGTTGTCGTCCCACACCAGCACGAGGTTGTCGAGACCGAGGGTGCCCGCGAGGCTCGATGCCTCAGCCGACACGCCCTCCTGCAGGCATCCGTCGCCCGCGATCACCCACACGGTGTGATCGAACACGTCGCTGCCCGCGCAGGCAGCACCGTCAAAGAACGCGGCGGCCTCCTTGCGCGCGGCGAGCGCCATCCCCACCGCCGAGGCGACACCCTGGCCCAGTGGTCCCGTGCTCATCTCAACACCGGGCGTGTGGCCGAGCTCCGGATGACCGGGCGTGCGCGAATCGAGGGTTCGGCTGGCCGCGAGGTCGTCGAGTTCGAGTCCGTACCCGGTGAGGTAGAGCTGCACGTACAGCAGAAGGCTCGCGTGCCCCGCCGACAGCACCACCCGGTCTCGACCCACCCAGCCCGGGTCCGCAGGGCTGTGCCGCAGCACCCGCTGAAACAGCACGTGAGCGAACGGCGCCAACCCCATTGCCGTACCAGCGTGACCGTGGCCCTTCGCCTCCACCACGTGAGCCGGGATCGCCGTCGCCACCGCGACTGCGCGCGCCTCGAGGCGCGCATCCGATTGCCGCATGCCACAACAATAACCGCCGAAACTCTCACACACCGGCCCGTAGCGCCCACTATTAGCCGGGTATAAGCTCGGGACAAGAGCGCAAGGGTGCGGTTCGTGCGTGCCCCAATAAGGAGTCTCGTCGTGACATCGAAACTTGTCGATGCCCTGCCGGAGGATGCCATCATGCTCGCGGCCCACGCCAACGATTGGCGCCACGCGGTCACCATCGCTGGCGACGCTCTCGTCGCGAGCGGTTCCACCACCCACGCCTACACGGACGCCATGATCGATGCGATCAACGAACTCGGCCCCTACATCGTCATCGCCCCCGGTCTTGCACTCGCCCACGCCCGGCCCTCGGAATCGGTGCTCCATACCGGGCTCTCCTGGGTCGGTCTCGCCGAGCCCGTCGAGTTCGGGCACGCCACCAACGACCCCGTCACCCTCGTCATCGGCCTTGCCGCCACCGACCAGGAGGGCCACGTTGGAATCATGTCGTCCCTCGCGGGGGTTCTCGCTGACCCCGACGCCATGAGTCGCCTTGCCGCCGCCACCCACGTCAGTGAGGTGCGCAGCCTGCTGGGCGAATACACCACAGATTGACGCGTTCACCGACCACAACAACAGGAAGGCACCACATGACGAAGATCCTCACCGTGTGCGGGATGGGAATCGGCACGTCGCTCATTCTCAAAATGAACACCGAGAAGGTGCTCCGCACGCTCGGCAAGGAAGACGACGTCGTCGTCGAAGCCTCCGACATCGGCACAGCACGCGGCGCGTCGCGCACCGCCGACTACGTGCTCATCTCCCACGATCTCGCCGAGCAACTCGGCGAAGTACCGGCCAAGGTCATCGTGATCGACAACTTCCTGTCGATCCCCGAGATCACGTCAAAGCTCGAGGGCGAGCTCTGACGGGCCGGGCCTGTCCCAATACAGATAAGAGAGTTAGGAGTTCGCAGTGGACTGGCTAGTAGCAATTCTCGACTTCATAGGTTTGCAGATACTGAATGTGCCTGCCTACCTCATCGGCATCATCGCCGCGATCGGGCTCATCGCCCTGGGGCGCTCAGCGGGCCAGGTCGTCGGCGGCGCGCTCAAGGCAGCCCTTGGCTTCCTGATTCTGGGTGCCGGTGCCGGCATCGTGGTCGCTTCGCTGGCACCACTGGGCGCCCTCGTGCAGGACGTCACAGGGATGCAGGGCGTCGTTCCCACGAATGAGGCAATCGTTGCCATCGCTGCCGCTGAATACGGGGCCACGAGCGCGTACCTGCTCGTGCTCGGCTTCATCATCATGCTGTTGCTGGCACGCCTCACACCCTTGAAGTACATCTTTCTCACAGGCCACCACATGGTGTTCATGGCGATCCTCCTCGCCGTGGTGCTGTCGGTGGGCTTCGGTGAGGGGATGCAGTGGCTGGTCGTTCTCATCGGAGCGCTTCTGCTGGGCGTGATCATGGTGGTCATGCCGGCGTTCGCGCATCCGTGGATGAAGCGGATCACCGGTGACGACACGATCGCCATGGGCCACTTCAGCACCGCCGGCTATATCGCGGCGGGTGCTGTCGGTCAGGCGACGGGTCGCAAGTCCCACTCGACGGAGAAGATCAACTTTCCGAAGGGGCTGAGCTTCCTGCGCGACTCCATGGTGTCGACGGCGCTGTCGATGGTGCTCATCTACCTCGTGTTCGCCGTGTGGGCACTCATTGTGCTCCCGAGCGAGCAGGCGTTCGCGATCTTCGGGGTGACGGACGGCGGCGCGTTCATCATGGCGGCCGTGATGCAGGCCCTCATGTTCGGCGTGGGTGTCGCGGTCATCCTCTACGGTGTTCGCACCTTCCTTGGTGAGCTGGTTCCCGCGTTCGAGGGCATCGCCGGCAAGGTGGTTCCCGGCGCGAAGCCCGCGCTCGACATCCCGGTCGTGTTCCCCTTCGCGCCCAACGCGGTGCTGTTCGGGTTCCTCGCCTCCTTCGTCGGTGGCGTGTTCTCGCTCATCGTGATCGCACTCTGGCTGGGCCCGGTGTGGGGTCTCGCGCTCATCCTGCCCGGCATGGTGCCCCACTTCTTCACCGGTGGTGGCGCGGGCGTGTTCGGCAACGCGACCGGTGGTCGTGTCGGTGCCGTTCTGGGTGGTTTCGTGAACGGCATCATCATCACGATCCTGCCCGCGTTCCTCATGCTCGTCATGGGCGCGGTGCTCGGCGCCGAGAACACGACCTTCGGTGACGCCGACTTCGGCTGGTTCGGCATCCTCATCGGTTCGTCGCTGCTCACCGGCAACGCCGTCATCGGCGTGGTGCTGACCATCGCGATCGCGGTCGTGCTCGTCATCGCCGCGTGGGTGTGGCAGGTGCGCGTCGTCAACAAGGGCTGGATCCCTGGTGCGGAGCGCGCCGCCGAGATGGAGAAGATCGAGGCCGAGGAGGCCGCCGCCGCGAAGGCGGCGAAGGCCGATTAGGTTCCGGTAGCGTGGGGGTCGCGGCTTCGGTCGCGGCCCCCACTCGTCTCGATTGTCAGTTTCTGCGGTGGACTGGTAAAGTATCCCCTTGGCTGCGAACGCTGATCGGTGTTCGTTCGGCCCCAGGCTTTTCAAGATTCCCCCACAGCAGCAAGAAGGTTCTTCGTGGCAAACATCAAGTCGCAGATCAAGCGCATCGGCACCAACCGTAAGGCGACCGAGCGCAACAAGGCGGTCAAGAGCGAGCTCAAGACCGCTATTCGTGCCACCCGTGAGGCTGTCGCCGCGGGTGACGCTGAGAAGGCTCAGTCGGCGCTCCGTCACGCTGCCCGCAAGCTCGACAAGGCGGCCTCGAAGGGTGTCATCCACAAGAACCAGGCCGCGAACCGCAAGTCGGCCCTCGCCACGAAGGTCGCTGCGCTCTAGCTCACGCTTCTCGCACTGGCGTCGCCCTGTGGGGCGGCGCCTTGTGCTTTAACCGAGCGTGCAAGTCGTGGCACGCGCACGCCGATACGCAGCGCAGGCGGATCCGCGAGAGCAGCAGACTACGCCGGTTCACGGATACGCGAATCCGGGTCACCCGATGAGCGTGCGGATCTTCAGTTTTGTGAACCTGCTGAAGTCGCGATCCTGCGTGACAAGTTCGGTGACCCCGTGAGCGAGGCACAGTGCGGCGATCCTCGCGTCATGCACGGTCGGCCCCACGACTGCACTCTCGCGGAGGTACGCCTCAAGATACCGCCAGTGCTGAGCCGTCTCAGCAAGGAGCAGTAATGACGATGATCGAAGCCATTCGTTGATCTGTGAGCGGGCTCGGTCGGGCAGGGCCGAGTCGGTGAAGAGCTTGGGGTTCGTCACGACGCTGTAGAACTCGTGAATACACGGCCAAGGGATTGCCCAGGGAGCGGGAGACTCCGCCAGTGCCGAGACCATGGAACGCGCGGGTTCGTGAAATGGGGAGTCCGAGAAGAACGCATAGATCAGAACGTTGGTATCTACCGCACGCACGGTTCACCCGCGATCTTCGTACGACAGCAAAACCAAGTCATGCAGCGGTACATCCCGAAGCTCCGGATGCCGCGACGCCCACCCGGGGGTGCTCATGTCACGCAGGGTGAAGGGTTGGTCGCTCTCTTCCTCGCGAAGCGTGCGGGTGAGTGACTGCTGAACAATGTCACGAGCAGTCGTCCCACGGGACCGCGCGAGCTTCTTGATGTCCGCAACAAGCCACTCGGGCAAGTCGAACGTCGTCTTCATGGCCACACTCTAGCATCCGATACTGCTAGCAGTATTTAGTTTCTACTGACGCCAAAGGTGAAGAATCGAGAGGCGGCTTCGATTGTGGAGGAGCAGTGGTGGTCAGGGCCGGATGCCGCGGGCGCTGACCAGCGACACCATGCGCTCGAGCGCGAAGACCGGGTCGCGGCCCGCACCCTTGACCTGCGCGTCGGTATCGGCGAGGAACTCGATCGTGTGGGCCAGACCCTCCTCGGTCCAGCCCTGCAGGTCGCGCTGGGCGCGCTCCACCATCCACGGTGCCAGGCCGAGGGCACTGGCGAGCTCACCCGTGCGGCCTCGAGACCCCGCCACCTTCGCCATGGTGCGGATCTTGCTCGCGAACGCCGCCACCACCGGTACGGGGTCGGCGCCAGAGGCGAGGGCGTGTCGCAGCAGCGTCAACGCCTCCCCCGCGCGGCCCGCGATCGCGGCATCCGCAACCTTGAATGCGTTGGTCTCGACGCGGCCCGCGTAGTAGCGCTCCACCGTCGACTCGGTCACATCGCCCGTCGAGTCGGCCAGTAGCTGGCGGCAGGCCGCCGCGAGCTCCGCAATGTCGTCGCTGAATGCCGAGACGAGAGCCCGCACCGCACCAGGTGTGACACGC
>DAOMOV010000131.1:0-5668 GCA_035444505.1 Terrimesophilobacter sp. | reverse complement strand
CATCCGACTGCGGTTCGCGGTACGTCCAGCTCAGCAGCAGCCGCCACTGGCTGCGGGGCGCGACCAAACCCCACACGAATAGGACGCCCAGCACCACGACAAACGCGACAGCCCAGAAGTCCACTGTTCGACCCTAATCGGTCGAGAGGGGTCCAGACGAACCCACGCCCTACGCGAGCTCGTTCGACTCCAGCAGGGTCGTCACCAGCGACGCGATCTCGCTGCGCTCCGACCTTGTCAACGTGATATGCCCGAACAGGGAGTGCCCCTTCAGGGTCTCGATCACCGACGCCACACCGTCGTGCCGCCCCACCCGCAGGTTGTCGCGCTGCGCCACATCATGCGTCAGCACCACCCGCGAGTTCTGCCCGATACGACTCAGCACCGTCAGCAGCACATTGCGCTCCAGTGACTGCGCCTCGTCGACGATGACGAACGCGTCATGCAGTGAACGGCCCCGGATGTGAGTGAGCGGCAGCACCTCCAACAGGCCGCGCTCCAGCACCTCGTCGAGCACGTTCTGCGACACCACCGACCCCAGGGTGTCGAACACGGCCTGAGCCCACGGGTTCATCTTCTCGGCCGCATCGCCCGGCAGGTAACCCAACTCCTGACCACCCACCGCGAACAGCGGACGGAACACCATGATCTTGCGGTGCTGCTGGCGCTCCAGCACCGCCTCCAGCGCCGCGCACAGCGCCAGCGCCGACTTGCCCGTGCCCGCACGCCCCCCGAGCGACACGATCCCCAGATCGGGGTCGAGGAGCATGTCAATCGCGAGACGCTGCTCCGCCGAACGCCCATGCAGACCGAACACGTCACGGTCGCCCCGCACCAGGCGCACCATACCGGCCCCGGTCACCCGGCCCAGAGCGGAGCCGCGATCCGAACTGATCACCAGACCCGTATTGACCGGCATCCCCTCGACCAGTTTCGTCTCGAGCTGCTCATCGTCGTACAGCTTCGCCATCGTGTCAGAGCCGAGAGTGATCTCATCAACCCCGGACCAGCCCGAGTCGACCGCGAGCTCGGCACGATACTCCTCCGCGAGCAGCCCCACCGACGCGGCCTTCACCCTCAGCGGCAAGTCCTTCGACACGACCGTGACATCGAGCCCATCGTTCGACAGGTTCAGCGCCACGGCGAGGATGCGCGAGTCGTTGTCGCCCAGGTTGAGCCCCGACGGCAGCACCGCCGTGCTCGTGTGGTTCAGTTCCACCCGAATGGAACCGCCGTCACCGATCGCGATCGGAAAATCCAACCGCTCGTGCGCCACTCGCAGGTCATCCAGGTTGCGCAGCGCCTGCCTCGCGAAGAACCCGATCTCTGGGTCATGACGCTTCGCCTCAAGCTCCGTGATCACCACCACAGGGAGCACGACCGCGTGCTCCGCAAAGCGGCGAATCGCGTGTGGGTCGGACAGCAGCACCGACGTGTCGAGCACGTAGGTGCGCTGCCGTGTCGGGGCCGCACCCGAAGCCGTGGACCGAGAACTCACCTCCGCCCCCTTCGCTCGTGTCGTCTTCGGGCGGGGTGGGTTGGTGGCGGCCAATCGAATCTCCGTCTCCAAGCGCCAAGCACTCGGTACTCGAAACGGGCCACAGTCGTTGTCGAAAGCGAACGTATGTGGCCGCTCCGATCAGGCGACTTACCTGATGACACTGACGCTACGACCGGATGCCGCACACCACGGCAGCGACACGCCCCCACACGAGGTTGTCACCAGAGCGTCATTCCGGATGCTGCCGCCGGTCGTGCTTCGCGGCCGCGCAGCTATGCGGCGAACTCCGTCAGCGCCAGCCGGAGCGTGTCGAGAGTCTCATCGGATGTACTCACGTGCGCGCTCAACCGCACCCGCCCCTCCCGCACCGTCATTGACACCCCATGATTGTGCAGCGCTGCCGAAAGAGCCGTGATGCGATCCACCCCCGGGTCGACCACCACAATCCCCGCACGCTCCCCCGCCGCCCGGGGCGACACCACCTCAAGCCCGAAACCATCCACCAAGTCGATGATGCGGTCGGTGCGCTCCAACACTCGCGCGTACACCGCGTCGATGCCAACAGCGAGAATCCCCTCCACCGCCGCCGTCAACCGCGCCTGGGCCACCGGATTCGGCAGCGTGATCTGAAACGCCGCCGCCTCCCGCGGTGGAGCAGGCACCGGCCCGGGGGGCCACGCCTCCGACCCCAGCAACAACCCCGACAGCACCGGCCGCAGACGCTCCACCGCCCGATCGCTGAGGGCCAGAAAACCAGTCCCCCACCCTGCCCGCGCCCACTTCTGGCCGCCCGACGCCACGACATCCGCCGCCTCAAATGCCGCCGGAACGACACCGAAACCCTGCGCCGCATCGACAATCAGCAAGCGATCACCGATGACCTGCCGGATGCCCTCAAGGTCGGCAACGAACCCCGTGCGGTAATCGACCAGACTCACCGCGACCGCACTGATCGCCGGCGTCAACCGCGGACGCAGCATGCCTGGGGTGATCACACCCGGAGTCTCCAGACCACCGTCGAGGTAGTCGATCCAGGTCGGCACCAGCACCCCGCGCGCCTCCGCCGCCCGCATCGCTGCGAACCGCACACTCGGAAACTCCACCGGAGACAGCAGCAACCCGCCGCTCAGCCCGAAGAACGCGTGCACGAGACCAGCAGTCGTGCTGGGTTGGAACACCACCTGGTCCGCGCGAAAGCCGATCAGTTCCGCGACCGCTTCACGCACCCGCTCATCCTGGGCCTGAATCGTGCCGAGGGAACCGTAGCGGGCGCGATGCCGCAGGTTGTTCTGCGCCAGCTCCTCCTCGACCACGGCGGAACCGATCGGCCCCAACCGGGCGAAGTCGAGAAAGCCGGTCTCCTCACCGAACTGCGCCGCGAACTCATCGATCGTCGCCATCATCGCCCCCTCAAGGGAAACAGGCGCACACCAGTGCACCGTGAAGGAATGTTACTTGCCGAAACGCCTCTGCCGGGTCGCGAAGTCACGAAGCGCGCGCAAGAAGTCGACCTCTCGAAAGTCGGGGCCCAGCGCCTCCACGAAGTAGAACTCACTGTGCGCACTCTGCCACAGCATGAAATCGCTCAACCGCTGCTCGCCCGAGGTGCGAATCACCAGATCCGGATCCGGCTGCCCGCCCGTGTACAGGTGCTCACCGATCAGGTCAGGTGTAAGAATCTCCGCGAGGGCATCCAGGGTGCCGCCCGCGTCGGCGTGCTTGCGCACGATGCTGCGCATCGCATCCGCAATCTCTCGACGACCGCCATAGCCCACCGCAAGATTCACGTGCAGGCCCGACTTGCCCTCGGTGCGGGCACTCGCCGCCGCGAGAACACCCCTCAACTCGTCCGGCAGCCCAGTCGTATCCCCCACATGCTTGACGCGCCAGTCCCGATACCGCGACAAGTCATCGGCCAGATCGGCAATGATCTCGAACAGGTCGCTCAACTCGCCCTCGTCACGGCCGAGCAGATTGTCGGTGGAGAGCAGGTAGAGCGTCGCCACCTCAATGTCGAGGTCGTCACACCAGTCGAGGAACTCCCTGAACTTCGCGGCACCCGCCCGATGGCCGAGACCCGCCGACTCGAGCGACCGCGCACGAGCCCAACGGCGGTTGCCATCGAGGATGATCGCGACGTGGCGCGGTCGAACCGCCCCCGCCAGGTCGCGCCGCAGACGCCGCTGGTACAGCCCATAGAGAAAGCCAAGCCCCCACGGTCGATTAGTGCCACGCACACGCTCACGTTAGTCCACGCGGCGCGGGAAGTGTTCACAGAGGAGCGTTGCCCACAGTGCTCTAAGGTTTCATTGTGAGCAATGAACTGCCCAACATTCCGGTTCTTGAGGACTCGGTCGAGTTCCGCCACGATGCCGTACCGCTCGATGTCAAACCCTCGTGGCGAGGCTGGATCCATGCTGGAACATTCCCCGTGGCGATTGCTCTCGGCGTCATTCTCATCGTGCTCGCCGACGGTCTCGCCGCAAAGCTCTCGAGCGCCGTTTTCATGGCATCGTCACTGCTGCTGTTCGGGATGTCCGCCCTATACCACCGGTTCAACTGGGGTGAGACGACCAAGAAGCTGCTCAAGCGCATCGACCACGCCAACATCTTTCTCCTCATCGCGGGTTCATACACGCCAATCTCGGTGCTGTGCCTGCCGCAGGACAAGGCGATCATCCTGCTCTCCCTCGTCTGGGGCGGCGCGCTTCTCGGCATCGGCTTTCGGGTCTTCTGGATCGGTGCACCGCGCTGGCTCTACGTTCCCCTCTACGTGCTGCTGGGCTGGGCCGCCGTCATGTTCATCGTCGACTTCTTCAACGCGAACTGGGTGACGATGACGCTCATCATCATCGGCGGTGGCCTCTACACGCTGGGTGCCCTCGTCTACGGACTCAAGCGCCCCAACCCGTTCCCTGGTGCGTTCGGCTTCCACGAGATCTTCCACACGTTCACGCTGCTCGCGTTCCTGTGTCACTGGACGGGGATCTTTCTCGTCGCAATCAACCCGCCCGTGCTGTAAAGAACTAGTCCTTCGAGTCGTCGCTGACCGCGTCGTCAGACGACGGTTCGGCTGCCGCGTGCTCGGCCTCGAGCTGCTCCCTCACCTCGCCGCGGTAGCGGGTGCGACGGATGCGACGCACCATGTCCCACAGCAGGAATACTGTGGCGACGGCGACAAGGAAGGTGATGAGGAAGCCGAGCCACGTAGGGGTCACATCGTTCGGGTCGAACTCTGCTTCCTCCGCCATGACAATGAGGTGGATTACAAGACTGTTCATGCGCTGCTCCCTGCTGTGGTGTCCGGAGTGATTCCTGCGAAAAGGTCGTCTTCGGGCAGCTCTCGACCGATCGTGCTGCGCGCGAGTTCGAAGTCTTCCCAGGGCCAAGCGGCGCGTTGCAGCTCGTTCGGCCAGAAGAAGAAGCTGCTGTCGGGCGCGACCTGGCTCGCGTGGCAGCGCAGCGCGGCGTCACGCTGATCGAAGTACTCTCCAACCTCAACGTGGGTGGTTGCCCTGTCTGGACGCTCCTGCACCCACGCCGCGTATCGCTCGAGTTCGGGCAGCAGGGGCGAGTCCGGATGCTCGGCGCGCATGGCGTCGAGCATCGCGGTGACGCGCGGACCGTTGAAGATGCGGTCGTAGTAGACCTTGTTCACCACCCACGGCTCACCCGCGTCTGGGTAGCGCGAGGGGTCGGCAGCAGCGTCGAGGGCGAACATCGTCACCTCGTGGGTCCGAATATGATCCGGATGCGGGTAGCCGCCGTTCTCGTCGTAGGTGATGACGACGTGGGGTCGAAAATCGCGGATGATACGCACGAGCGGTTCAGCCGAGACCTCAAGTGGGATGAGCGCAAAACAGTTCGGCGGGAGCGCGACGCCGTCGTCGGGCATCCCGGAGTCTTCGTAGCCGAGCCAGAGGTGGTTGTAGCCGATGATGCTGCGGGCGCGCTCCATTTCGATGCGGCGCAGGCCGCCGAGATCGCGCTCAGCCATCGCCGCTTCCGCCGGGGCCGTCTCGAGCAGACCCTGGTTGAGCAGGTCGCCGCGCTCACCACCCGTGCAGCTGACGACGAGCACATCGGCACCGTCGGCAACGTAGTGGGCGAGCGTGGCCGCGCCCTTGCTCGACTCGTCGTCGGGGTGGGCGTGAATCGACAGCAGCC
>DAOMOV010000130.1:4444-5670 GCA_035444505.1 Terrimesophilobacter sp. | reverse complement strand
GGTCGTCGACGGACTCATCACCCACCTCCACACCGCCGGAAGCGACCTCGATGTCGTCATCAACGCCACCAGCTGGGACGAACTCACGAACCACCCGCACTACCCCGCCGACGTCACCGTGCTCGACCTCAACCTCGGCGACCACATCCGCATTGAAACCAAAGTGCGCGCCCTCACCAGCGCCGGCAGTGGCGTCGTGCTCATCAGCCGCCACACCTCCGCCATAGCCATCACGCGCGCCCTCACCGCGGGCGCACTCGGCTACGTTCCCAAAACCGCCACGGCAGCAGAACTCGTCGCCGCGGTGCGCGCCGTATCCCGCGGAGAACGACACGTCTCGGCACTCTACGACCCGCCACCACACACCATTGACCCCTCCCTCACGATCGGCCCACAAGAACAGCGCGCACTGGTGCTCTACGCTACGGGACGCACCATCCGGGACGTCGCCTACGAACTCCACACCACCGAAGAAACCGCCAAGTCCTACGTCAAACGGGCGCGTTCCAAGTACCGCAAAGCCGGCATCGAACTCGGCACCAAAGTCTCACTGCGACGCTACGCCAGCCTCGAGGGCTGGATCGAGACCGACTAGTCCTCGCGCGGCCCGCAGCGCCCTGCGAGACGCACCACCGAAGCCAATTCCCGCCCCGCCCCAGTCGGGGGCCCCGCCAGTATGCGGTGTCGTACCCCACATTTGGGGGTCGAACGTGTGAGCATGGGGGCGTGGAACCCATCGCCAAGGATCGCGAGCGGCTGCTCTACCGATCCACGAGGGTACTCGGAGTCTCCCTCACCCTCATCACCGTGCTCACGCTCAGCGTGCCCGGCATGCTCGACCCCGTCGCCCTCGCCGCCGTGCTGGCCCTCGCCGCCGGGCTCATCCTCAGCCTCGTGCGCCTTGGCGAGACACAATCCTTGTGGTGGCTCGCCGCAGGGACACTCAGTGGGCTCGCCATCCTCGCCATTCCGCACCTGCCTCTCACGAGCAGCTATCCCAGCAGCCTGCCCGTAGCCTTTCTTCCGCTCGCTGGAGGAGCCCTCGCGTCCTTCGCCATCGTGCTCACGACCTCCGTGCCACGACTGCTCATCCTCGGTGCCTCCTTCACCGCCACCGTCGTACTCACCGAAGTCCTCTCTCGAGACGGAGGCCTGCTCTCCCGCGTCACCATCAGCGTTGCCGCCGGATGGGTCGTCGCCGCCTTTCTCGGAATATGGCTCCCCCC